>NZ_BAAHWV010000034.1:0-29832 GCF_054601255.1 Viscerimonas tarda
TAAGACCACAGGACTATGCGAGTACTGACACACTTTTCTACTCCACCAACAGGGCGGTGGCAGCGGTGGGTAAAGAACTGTTCATTAACTATTCGCATAATGTCGCTTAATTTTGAGTACTTACTTACAACAATTATATTTCAAAATTGCGGCAAAGGTATTTGCCAATTTTGAAGAATTTTTGAATTTACTAAAAAGTAACCGTAAAACGGTGCATCCCCCGGTTGAAGCCATAATGTATTTGCCACTTGTTGAGGACGCATATTTGCTGCACAATAGCCAGTCCGAGACCGCTTCCTCTCGTTTTTCCGGTCATCTGTCCGAAACGGCGGAACAGCATCTTTTCGTCCAACGGATGATTGATGCCTGTATTGGCTACCGTCAGCCGCTTACCGTTAAAGGCAACGGAAATGCGCCCGTTGGCTGTATTGTGCCTGATAGCATTTGTTATCAGGTTGTTGAAAAGGCTTTCTATTAATGTCCTGTTTGCTTCTATCCGGCAGGAATCCCGGACAATGTCCGTTTCAATGCAAATGTTTTTACCTGCCGCCTGCTCCGTCAGGAACGACAATGACTCGGGTATAACTTCGGTTACATTTATTGTTTGGGTTTCGACGAATTGAAGGTTGTCGATTTTTGCAAGCAACAGCAGGTTTTTATTTATCCTTGACAGGCGGGACGTCGTATCATAAAGGGATTGGATGATAGACAAATGTTCTTCCGTCAAGCCGGGTTGTTGTATCAGAATATCTAATTTGGATTGGAAGACGGCTAATGGTGTTTGCATCTCATGGGACGCATTTTCGGTAAATTCTTTTTGTATCTTGTAGGCGTTCATATTGTTTTCAGCCAGTTTTTCCAAAGCGTTGTTGAGTTGGATAAATTCCTTTATGCCTGTTTGGGGGAATTGCGGCATCTCGTTATTCTTGATATTAAACTGTTCTATTTGCGAAAGCGTTTGAAAAAACGGATGCCACAGACGCTTGTATATCAATCTTGTCGCTAGCATGAAAGCAGCCATCAATCCGAGGAAAAAATATAGGTACTCAACCATTTCGTGGGCATAATGTATCTTTTGAAACATATAAAATAGGAGTATCGCCGCTAAAAATACTAACAATCCGGATACCAGATAATATCTCAACATTTTGTTGAGCAATTTGTTTGTCTTTATTCTACCCATTTGTAACCCATTCCATAAATTGTTTTTATTCCGTCCATGCAGCCTGCCTTGTGCAGTTTGGCTTTCAGATTTTTGATATGCGCATATACAAAATCCTGATTGTCGAACATATCCGCCATGTCGCCCGAAAGGTGTTCTGCCAAGGCGTTCTTTGAAATCACACGGTTTTTATTCCCTGTTAAAAACAGAAGCAACTCAAGTTCTTTTTTGGTCAGCACAACTGCTTCTCCGTTTACAAAAACTTCTTTTGACAGTAAATCTATCTTCAGGTTATTGGATTGAATGTAATTGTTGCTTTCGTAGTGTAGCCTGCGAATCAGGGCGTAAATGCGGGCGCTTAATTCGGACAAATGGAATGGCTTCGGCAAATAATCGTCGGCGCCGATATGGATACCTTTGATTTTGTCATCCAACGAATCTTTGGCAGAAATAATGATTACCCCTGTGCGGTCATTCCTTTTCTTCAAAGTTTCCAAAAGTTGCAACCCATTTCCGTCGGGAAGCATTAAATCCAGAAGAATGCAATCGTAATCGTACAGGTTGATACGCTCATTAGCATCGCCATACGTCGCCGCATGTTCACAAAGGTAATTTTCTCCGGAAAGATATGCCGTTATACTTTGCGCCAATGTGAGTTCATCCTCTATCAATAATATTTTCATGATACAAAGATATGAATGAATTTTGAAGAAAATTTGAATCGTATGAAAACGATGAAAAAAGTGTTTCAGGTCATTAATACCATCCGGGCTACTGTTAAAAGCAGAACATTAAACTTAATACATACAACATTGCGCAACTAGTGCATGATACCAAGGCAATTCTTAAGTTAGTGTGAAAAATTATTGTTTGTCTGCATATCTTTAGTTATCTTTGTCTGCAAGATGAGTTCCTTGAAACAAGGAAAAACGCAGCAAACAAAAGTAGTTCGCTCGTTTCTATATCGTTACCCATTTATGCTTTCCTTTCGGGTAAAATTGTGTTTTTTAGAGGATTGTACGAAATTTTTTCGTAAATTTGCAACCATATTTATACAAAATTTATTACTTAACTAATTAAAAACAAGAAACTAGTATGAAAAAAATATTTTTGACAGTCTGCATTGTTGCGGGCATTATTTTCTCGGCCAATGCCCAATTTGGTAAAATCAAAATTAGCGACAAAGCGCTTGGCGCCGTATCCAAAACCGTAGAAGCGTTTACCTTAACGGATGCACAAATTGCCGCTTATTGCCAGGAATACATCGACTGGTCGGATGCAAACAATCCTCTTTGCAAAGTGGACGATACCGATCAGGGTAGAAAAGAATTTGCTACGCGCTTGGCTAAAATCGTGAGCGCTATCCCCGTAAAGGAAGTAAACGGGGTGAAGTTGGATATTCAGGCCTATTATGTGGTGGATATTAATGCTTTTTCGTGTGCAAACGGCAGTATCCGCGTTTTTGCAGGTTTGATGGAAGTGATGACCGATGATGAAGTTTTGGCGGTTATCGGACACGAAATTGGCCATATCGCCAACAGAGATTGCAAAGACGGTTTCAAAACGGCGCTCTTGTCTTCGGCGCTTAAAGATGCGACCTCCTCGGCAGGTGGAAAAGCCGGAAAACTGAGCGATTCGCAACTGGGCGAACTGGGCGAGGCCTTAGGAAATGCGCAATTTTCGCAAAAACAAGAAAAGGAAGCCGATAAATACGGTTTTGAATTCCTGAAAACCTGTGGAAAAGATACCGGATTTATGGCTGCCTCGTTAGGCGTTTTATTGAAATTGCAAGGAGAAGCCAGCGCCGACCCAAGCAGCAAACTGAATAAACTCTTCTCTTCACATCCCGATTTGGATAGCCGCATCAGCACGCTGAATAAAATGAAATAAAAATAAATGAGGATACTTTGGTTTTCCGTTACTCCATCAATGTATGTGGCCAATATTGTAGGGCACAATGGAGGCGGTTGGATAGCTTCGTTGGAACAATTAGTTAGGAAAGCGCCTGAAATTCAATTAGGTATTGCCTTTGAATATGAAGATTCTTGTTTTAGAGTAGAAAAAGAGCAAGTGGTTTACTATCCGATAAATGATTGTTTTTCAACCAAGTACAAGTTAAAGCGAAAAATCAGCTACGATGCAGAAGAAAAAACGCTAATTCCTAAATGCCTTAAAATAATAGAAGATTTTAAGCCTGATGTTATTCACGTTTTTGGTTCTGAATGGTGCTTTGGATTAGTTGCTCAACATACGGATATACCAGTTGTAATCCACATGCAAGGCAGTATTCCTCCTTATTACAATGCCCGTTTTCCGGCAGGATATAGCAAATCGGATTACGTTTTGTATAATGGGTTGAATATAAAAAGGACAATAAGTCAACTGAGAGAGGACAATTTTTTCTTATTAAGATCTAAAAGAGAAGAACGCATTTTGAGAAATTGCCACTACTATATGGGACGAACGGAGTGGGATTATAATATAACACAGCTGTACAATCCTGATTCTCAATATTTTTATTGTAGTGAAGCATTAAGGGATCTTTTTGTTAATTCGGATGAAAAATGGAATTTTCACAATCGAAATAGAATCAGTATAGTCTCAACAATATCAGGTTCGAAGCGCAAAGGAATTGATACCATTTTGAAGACAGCCAAATTATTAAAAGAAAATACTAATATTGATTTTGAGTGGCTAATTTTTGGAGTAAAGGATATTTCGTACCATGAAAAAAAGACAAAAATTAAAGCTGAAGATTTTAATGTAAAATTAATGGGTGTGGTTTCAGCACCGGCTTTAAAAGAAAAACTATTGAATGCCGATATGCTTATTCACCCCTCTTATATAGATAATAGTCCCAATAGTGTGTGTGAGGCTCAGATTTTGGGGTTACCTGTAATATGCACAAATGTCGGTGGTATATCAAGCCTTGTTAAACATCAAGAAACAGGTTTGCTGTTTCCGGCAAATGATCCTTTTACTCTTTGCGCCTACATTAAATTGCTTGTGCAAGATAGCTCTTTGGCTTCTAAAATAGGCGAAAATGCTCGTGAAGAAGCTATAAACCGACATAATCAGGATGTTATTTTAAGAGACTTGTTAGCTATTTATCATAAAGTGAAATTAAACGCAAAATGATAATTTAGATAGACATTGTTGCAACGGTGCCGATAAATACGGTTTTGAATTCCTGAAAACCTGTGGAAAAGATACCGGATTTATGGCTGCCTCGTTAGGCGTTTTATTGAAATTGCAAGGAGAAGCCAGCGCCGACCCAAGCAGCAAACTGAACAAACTCTTCTCTTCACATCCCGATTTGGATAGCCGCATCAGCACGCTGAATAAAATGAAATAAAGAGGTTAACGGATCTTGACCGTGTAGGGACATAGCCGTTAGGTAAGGCTTTCAGCCTTACCTAACGGCTATCAAAATTACCATTCTCAAAACGCCCCGTTCGCGGCAGCGGGCTACAGCTATTTCGACTGATGAATACAAGGCGGGCGAACCTGAACAAAAAAAGAGCCACGATTACTCGTAACCCTTTGTTTTCCAGCTCTTCCTCTTGGACTTGAACCAAGGACCCTCTGATTAACAGTCAGATGCTCTAACCGACTGAGCTAAGGAAGAATGCTTGCTTTTTCTGACGAAAGCGTTGCAAAATTACTCCTTTTTTCGGAATAAACAATATCTTTGCACAGAATTTTTAAAATAAAGTAATGAAAGTAGTTGGATTGGGAAATGCATTGGTCGATGTATTGGCCGTGATTGAGGATGATATATATCTGGAACAGATGAATTTACCGAAGGGTAGCATGCAATTAATTGACGAGCAGAAATTAGAAATTTTAAACGCCGCTATCGAAAATATTGATAAATTTCTGGCTGCCGGAGGGTCTGCCTCCAACACCATCACAAGCATGGCCAAGTTGGGCATCGAAACAGGCTTCATCGGCAAAATAGGGAAAGATGCCTACGGAAAATACTACAAGGAAGATCTGGAGAAGTACGGCGTAAAACTGCACCTGACCGAAACCGACCAGACCTCGGGAATTGCCACTACGCTTATTTCAAAGGATGGGGAGCGTACTTTTGGTACTTATCTGGGAGCGGCGGCAAACCTTATCCCCGACGATCTGGACGAAAAAATATTTGCCAACTACCACTATCTTTACCTCGAAGGCTACCTCGTACAAAACCTCGAACTGATACGCAGGGCGCTTATACTCAGCAAGAAAGCAGGCCTGAAGGTCATATTAGACTTGGCCAGCTACAATGTGGTAGAGGAGAACCGCGAGTTCCTGCTCGAAATAATTCCCGAATTTATAGATATACTGTTTGCCAACCGCGAAGAAGCAAAGGCTCTGCTGGATGTTTCGCCTCGCGAAGCATTGTCCATCTTGTCGAAACAAGTGGAGATTGCGGTTGTTAAGGACGGGGCCAACGGCTCGTGGATATACCGCCACAACGAAACGGAGATATTTGTCCCCACCGACCCCATAAAACGCATCGACACCACAGGCGCCGGCGACCTGTATGCAGCCGGATTCCTCTACGGACTCATCAAGGGATTGCCGTTGGACGTCTGCGGAAAAACGGGGACATTACTGGCCCAACAAGTCATTCAGGTCATTGGCCCGAAACTGGAGGAAGACCACTGGGTCGAAATCAAAAGGCATATTGTGCAGTAAAAACGGAAAACGAAAAATAGAAAAGCGGGAAGAAGCGGCAATGATTGTATGGAGAATACACTTTGCCGCTTGTTTTATCCCAAAGATATACTATATTTGTAATATCTTAAATGAAAAACTAAAAAATCGCCGTAATATGAAAACAACACGCTATTTGTTTATTTCAGCTATTGTTCTGTTTCTTAGTTCTACCTATGGTTTTTCTCAATCCAAATATGGGGAAGTAACAATGGATGAATTGGAAATGAGTACATATCCGAATGATACCACAGCATCGGCTGTTATCCTTTCCAAAACAGGTGAAACCCATTTTGTAGTTGATCATAACGCTGTATTTCAATTCGAGTTTAGCCTGAAAGTAAAAATAAAAATCCTCAAAAACGAAGGCTTGGACTGGTGTAACCAAACAATACCCTATTATGTATTGGATAAACAATCGGCGGAAGAGGTAATCAAATTGGCGGGGACGGCCTATACGCTGGAAAACGGGAAAATAAACAAAACCAAATTAGCCAGGAATTACATCTTCGACGAAAGTATCAACGACCGGTGGAAAGTTAAAAAATTCACACTGTCGGGGGCAAAAGTCGGGTCGGTTATCGAATATAATTATACCATCAAGTCTCCATTCTTTTTCGAGCTGAGGGATTTCGATTTTCAGTCGTCAATACCAACCATATTCACCTCATACGATATTACTATCCCCGAATACTATGTGTATAACGTAAATATGCAAGGTTATGAGCGAATTGAAACGGATAGGGGCCCTGGGAATATGTCATTTTCGGTGGCCTACAAAGACAATAACGGGCAGTATCAGTCCGAGATCCTCCATTGCGTGGCCGAAAAGATGAAATTTAGAGGCTCAACTATTCCGGCGTTGAAAAAGGAACCATACATCTTATCGCTGAATGATTACCGGTCAAAAGTAACTTTCGAGCTGAAAAGAATCCAATACCCCAATAGACGCTCGGAAAGCTATACATCGACATGGGAAAAAATTGATGAAAAACTCGTTGAGTCATCGAGTTTTGGCGGAAATCTGAAAAAGACAGGACTATTTAAAAACGAAATAACAAAAACCGAGCAAAGCATCGAAAAAGCGATTGAAATTCAGAACCTCATAAAAAGCAAAGTGAAATGGAATGAAAAAACGGCTTTTTATCCTTCCAATCTGAACGACGCATTAAAAACGGGACTAGGAAACAGTTCCGACTTGAATTTTCTGTTAATCAACGCCCTGAATGCTGCCGGATTTCAAGCTTATCCGGTTATGCTTAGTACCCGGGGACATGGGCTACTACCGCTGACACATCCTACAATTACAGCATTCAATTATGTTATCACAGCTGTAGCCATCGACACCACACTCTATTTCACCGACGCATCTGCAAAATATGGCGATTGGAATATTCTACCCGAGGAATGTATGGTTACCCAGGCCCGGATACTGAAGGGCAAAACTTCTTCTTGGAAAGACCTTTCAACGATTACAACAGCCACAACGGTAAATTTGGGTAATTTTGAGTTTACCGACTCGGGGATGGTGATAAAAATAGCAGAGACCGACAGAGGACTGGAAGCTTACCATTCCCGGGCAAATTACTTTAGTTACGACAGCCAGAAAGAATACCTCGAGAAACTGTCGGCAAAAATGAATGGCCGGATAAACGATTTCAATATCCAAAATACAGATGACAACGCTAAAGATTTAAAACGGGGATATACCTTGGTTACGGATTGGACTCCCAATGATGAATTTGTATATATCAATCCAATGTTCGAAAAATGTTTCTCTACAAATCCATTCAAGGAAGAAACCCGAAAATTTCCTGTAACATTTTATTCGCCAATCAGTTATAGACTAATAAGTAACATAAAAATACCCCAAGGCTATGTGGTTGAAGAACTGCCAAAATCGGAGAAGTTCGTAACACCCGAAAACTCGCTTTCATTGACTTATGCAATCGGACAGAACGGAGATGTTATATCGTTGACATACAACTTTCAATTAAAAAAGTTGCTTTTCCTGCAGGATGAGTACGATACCTTAAAGGATTTCTTTTCTAAACTGATATTGAAAAATTCGGAGCAAATAGTATTGACAAAAGCAAAATAAAAATGGGATTAATGAGATATAAAGTCGTTTTACCGGTTGTTATTTCAACGCTCATATCGCTATCTTTATGGGCTGAGAATGCACCAAATCCGCTGTATGAAAATGCATCCGCCATTGTAAAGAAATATGATGCCGCCTTTACACAATCCGACAACAACAATGCCGTTTATCGCCTTTCGGCAACGATTGTCATCCTCAACAAACGGGGAGAAAGGGCGAGCTATTTTAGTAAATATAACGACAAGTTCAGGACTATGAGCTATTTTTCGGGGACAATAAAGGATGCTTTGGGAAATACCATCAAGAGAGTAAAAAAGGGCGATTTGAACATATCGTCATTTTCCGAAGGCTCGTTAGCAACCGACGATGTGGATATAACTTACAATTTTCAGTCGCCATCCTATCCATACACAATAGAATATACCTACGAGGAAAAATGGAAAAACGGCATTATAGGCTATCCGCCGTTTTTACCTGTCTCCGATTTTGGGGTATCTGTCGATTCGGCCAGGTTGGCAATCAATCTGCCGACGGATAAAGAACTGAGGTACAAAAACAATTTCGGCATCGAAGTACAACATACCCAATCGAAGACGAATACATACATATTTACATTGAGCGGATTTAAAGCCGTTGAGCAAGAGCCTTGGGCGCCATCCGAAATATTACCTTACGCATTGGCTGCTCCAAACGATTTTTGCTACGATTCGTTTTGCGGCAATCTGTCCGATTGGACAGGTTATGGAGTATGGACTTCTAATTTACTGAAAGACAGGGATGTAATTTCGCCTCAGTTGATAGAGAAACTGAAACAGATAACCAATGGGCTGGAAAACGACCGGGAGAAAGTGAAAGCAATATACGAATACCTGCAAAACAATACCCGTTATGTCAGTATTCAGTTCGGTATCGGAGGACTTCGTCCGGAACCGGCCTCTGTGGTGGAAAAAACAGGGTTTGGCGATTGCAAAGGCTTGTCTAATTTTATGAAAGCCATGTTGAAAGCCGTCAATATTCCGGCATATTATTGTGAAATTTATCACGGCAATAGAAAAACAATGTTCAAAGACTTTGCCAGTGCCGGTCAAGCAAATCACGCGATATTGCTCGTCCCTTTGAAAAATGACAGTATTTGGCTGGAATGCACCTCCTCTACCCTTCCTTTTGGCTATGTACACGAAGACATTGCCGGACACGATGCACTGGTTATCACCGATAAGGGAGGCAAACTCTGCAAGCTGCCGGTTTATACGCCCGAACAAAACAGAAACACCAATAAATTAATTGTTGATGTAGATGACAAAGGCAGCGCTTCGGGAAGCATCTATTTTAAAGAAACCCTTAGCACGTATGAAAATGTTTACCACCTGTATCGCTCCAACGACCGGGAGAAATTGGTCAAGCATATTCAGGGCTACATTCGGATGCCCTCTCTTCAGATAGGCAATATAACAACAAAGGAAAACAAATCGGACTTGCCTTCAGTAGAATTGGATGCAACATTCACGGCAAAAGACTTTGCCAATGTAACCGGCAACCGGCTGTTTATCCCTGTCTGTCCGCTGAATAAAGGCAGCTTTACGGTTACAGCCTCCGAAAGAAAACTGGATATTGAATTCTCATCTCCCTATCTCGAAACGGATACAATTGTTTTCAATATTCCGCCATTGTATGTTCCCGAGTCCTTACCCGGAAATTTAGAATTAACCACCCCGTATGGATCACTGACAACAACAACCGAATACAAGAACAACCAAATTATTTATGTTCAGAATATTGAAGTTTTTGCCGGAAAATACGATAAATCGGAATACCTGCAAATTAAAAAATTCTTTGGCGAAATAAACAATGGCATCAAACGTAAACTTGTCATCAAAAGCGCGTAAAATTGAGGATTAGAAACAGAGAATTTTTTGTCTTTACTATTAAGTTTTGGACCTCTCTTTCATATAATATTGCATTAATTTCAAAACTAAGCTGTATTCTGCCGGATTTTTCTTAATTTCGTGGTCTAAATCAAATATATACAACAGCAATACAAAAATATGGATGCAAAGTTAGAGCTTAGAAATATTTTCTCGAAAGCGATTAAAATTTTATCGGAACAATATAAAGGGAGTTCTCTGACTGATATTTTTGTCTTGATAGATGAAGAAAGCGGCGAGTTGTCTGTTTATGATGACGAAGAAAATTGTCTTGTAAAAGAATTTGTTGAGAACTGGGATAGACATTCTGCCGAAAAGGAAATCAATTATGTAGGACTGTTGAGGACTGTTGTTCAGGAAATGGACAGCGAAAATCTTTTCTCGTCCCTGGAGGTTTACACGCCATTCTCGATAAATCTGGCCGACGAAGATTTTATTGTGCAGGAAGAATTGTTGCTGATAGAAGACGATTCGATAATCCGCTTGGAAAATGATTTTATGAAACGGATTGACAAGGAATTTGATGAATTTCTCGACAATCTGCTCAAAGAATAAGGCTTGATTTTATGAAACTGAAAGGCAAACACATTGTATTGGGCATTACGGGGAGCATTGCGGCCTACAAAGCGGCCACTCTTGCCCGTTTGTTTATAAAAGCCGGAGCCGAAGTTCAGGTGGTAATGACCCCTGCCGGGAAAGAATTTATTACTCCTGTTACCCTGTCGGCGCTCACCGGAAAGCCTGTTGTCAGCGAATTTTTTACCGCCAACGATGGTACCTGGCACAGCCACGTTGACCTGGGCTTGTGGGCCGATGCCCTGGTTATTGCCCCCGCAACAGCAGCTACAATAGGGAAAATGGCGAATGGCATCGCCGATAACATGCTGATAACAACCTATTTGTCGGCAAAAGCGCCTGTGTTTATTGCTCCGGCAATGGATTTGGACATGTTTGCCCATCTTTCTACAACACGCAATCTGGAACTCCTCCGCTCCTACGGCAATCACATAATAGAACCGGCAAGCGGCGAATTGGCCAGTCATCTCACCGGCAAAGGCCGCATGGAAGAACCCGGGCAGATTCTTTCGGTCATCGAATCTTTTTTTGAAAACCAACATTCCTTATCGAACAAGAATATACTGATAACCGCCGGGCCCACTTACGAAAATATTGATCCGGTGCGGTTTATCGGCAATTATTCATCGGGGAAAATGGGCTTTGCCCTGGCCGAAGCCTGCGCCATGCGGGGCGCTTTGGTAACGCTTGTGTCGGGCCCCGTTGCGCTAAGTGTGAGCCATCCGAATATTACACGGATAAATGTGGAGTCGGCCAATGAAATGTTCAATGCCTCGGTAGAAGCATTCCCCAAAATGGATGCCGCTATTTTATGCGCCGCAGTTGCCGATTACCGGCCAAAACAACAAGCGGAAGAGAAAATCAAAAGAACAGGCGAAGATTTGACCATTGAACTGGTCTCCAACAAAGATATTGCCGCACATCTGGGACAGATGAAGAAAAATCACCAGATACTGGTTGGCTTTGCCCTCGAAACAAACGACGAAGAACAAAATGCAGCGGCAAAAATAGCCAAAAAAAATCTGGACTACATTGTATTGAATTCCCTGAACGATTCGGGCGCCGGATTCCGCCACGATACCAACAAGATTACGATAATGGGAAAAGACGGCTCAAAAAAGAAATTTCCCCTGAAATCGAAAAAGGAAGTAGCAAGTGATATTGTTGAGGCAACGCTTAATACGCCCCCTAATCCCCCGAAGGGGGACATTTAAGCCTCTCCTTCGGGGGAGGTTGGAGGGGCTGCTTTCCTGAACGTAAGAAACTTATTGGCTACAAACTGAAGCGCTGCTACAAAAACCGTGGCGAAAAGTTTGGAAATAGTTTCTACGGTCTTCGGGTTGTCGATTTGAATGTATTCGCATAGTTGATTGTTATACAGACTTACTCCGGCAGACAGCAAAAGGCTGCTGATAACCAAGCCTATGGCGGCAATGCCAAAAAACGAAACCCCTCTTTTTACAATTTTGTCGGTAGCTTTGAATGTAAAATAGCTGTTGAAAATAAAATTATTCAATATGGCCAGTATGGAACTCATAATGTGCGAAATCACATAAGGAATGCCAATTAAATTATTAAAAATGAGGAAGAAACCAAGATCTACACCAAGGCCTATTACGCCAACAATGCCGTATTTTGCAATTTCTTTATAAGTCTGCTTCACGTTACTTTTCTTTTTATCCGCACAAATTTAATTGTTTTTTACCATTTTTAAAGGATAATTCGTTCGTAAATTTACGGCATACACTAAAATTCATTACTTTTGGCAATCAATTTATTGTGGCAATGGAGAAAAAAGTAAAATTATCGGTATTGGGGTTTTCGTTCAACCAAACACAATCGGGGACTTACGGCTTGGTGTTGGCCGAAGATGCAGGCTTGCGCCGGTTGATGATTATTATAGGAACCCCCGAAGCTCAGTCTATTGCTTTCGTCCTGCACGAAACGCAGCCTCCACGCCCCTTAACGCACGATTTGTTTGTGTCGATGATAACAGGTTTCAACATTCATCTTCAAGAGATTTTAATCTACAAATACGATAACGGGGTGTTTTTTTCGAGGCTTATCCTAACCGGTGCAGACGGACGAACGGTGATTATCGAATCGAGGACATCCGATGCAATTGGGATAGCTTTAAGAACAAACTCGCCGGTTTATACCACCGAGAATATTATGCAGGAGTTGGCCATTGTGGTGTCGGACCTGCGCGAAACGGCGGATAACGAATCGTCCGAATCCTCAGCCGGGCAGGAAGAAAAATGCGATTATTCCACCTTCAGCAAAACCGAACTGGAAGCGATGCTTATGGATGCCATCAACGGCGAGGACTACGAACTGGCTTCGGTGTTGCGGGACGAAATAAAACAGAAATAGCCTGTTTCGTCATGGAAAAAACCATCTTTTTTGCCCCCGCTATTTTACAGAATCCCGAATTGCCTGCCGACGAAGCGGCACATTGTGTGCGCGTATTGCGTAAAAAGGAAGGCGATGAAATTCTGATAACCGACGGTACCGGCCATTTTTTTGATGCAACGATTGTTCAGGCGAACCAAAAGCATTGTATAGTTGAAATTGTCAGGACTATTGACGCCCCCAAGGGCTGGAATTTCGACCTGCAAATAGCCTTTGCCCCAACAAAAAATAACGACCGGACTGAGTGGTTCGCCGAAAAAGCGACCGAAATCGGAATAGACCGCTTCTCCCCCTTGCTGTGCTACCACTCCGAACGCAAGGAAATTAAACTCTCCCGGTTTGAAAAGATATTGGTTTCGGCCATGAAGCAATCGCAGAAAGCTTGTTTGCCGGAATTTCGGGAAATGCAGCCTTTCTCCTCTTTCATCAGACAGCCCTTTAATGGGCGGAAATTTATTGCCCATTGCGAGGAAAGCGAAAAACCGCTCCTCAAGAACATATACGCAAAAGGCGAAAAGGCGCTAATCCTTATAGGCCCCGAGGGCGATTTCAGCAAACAGGAAATCAGCGAGGCCATTGCCAAGGGATTTGAACCGATAAGTTTGGGCGATAGCCGCCTGCGCACCGAAACGGCAGCGCTGGTAGCCTGCCATACGATTCATGTGCTGAATCAGTAAATTGTCATTGGCCTTTGCCAATCTCCCAGGGCGGGGCTACCGCGAATATATGTCTGAACCGTTGATTGTAGCTGATTTTTTTGATTTGCAGGATTTCGTAGGGGCGAAATATCTTTCGCCCGTTGCCGCAAACGGGTATAGGGCGAATAATGATTTGCCTCTACAAAACAAATCAAGGGACGACCTTCCCAGGCAATCCCTTGACATATTCCATATTTAAATATCCAATTTAATAAACAATTAAATTAGGCTGATTTTCTCTTAGCACTTGGATGCCAGGATATTTTCAATATGGTGTTCTCTCACTCCCTCCAACCTCCCCGTAGGGGAGGCTTTTTTGATCTCCCCTACGGGGGGCGGGGGGGCTGTCTCAAAAGCCTGTCATCCCGTGCTTGACACGGGATCTCCCAACAAACATTGCTTAACTATCAGGAGATTGCGGGTCGGAGCCCGCAATGACAAGTTTGGAAATAAGGCTTACTCACTTCCGTATTTTTTCTTTTTCCTCAACACTACAACCGCAATGCCCGTAAGAGCTAATACCAGCACATTGGCAAATCTGAAATCCAACGGCAACTGAATTTCGCCCAAGCCGGGACCTCCTCCCGGCTTATCGCGCAGTTCCCTGTTATTATTCTGATCTATACTGCTCATCTGTTGAATTTTCGCATAAGCTCGCTCTGAGGGCAACTGTGTATAATTTTCATACTCATAGCTTTCTGTTTGCGTAGCTGCAATGGTTACCCCCACCGGCAGCGTTGCGAAAAGACCGATTACCAATGATAAAAGCGCTAACTTTTTCATATATATTTTTGTTATAGGGTTTAACGTCATTTTACTATTACTTTTTGTACGGCAGACCTGCTTCCTGTTACAACCCGCACGATGTACACCTGCGATGGAGCAACATCTATGCTGTGGGAAGATGCGGTTGTTGTTGCCTTGTAAATGCTTGTTCCCGAAGAAGTGTACACTTCAACCCGCTGCAAGGGCTCATCGGCAATAACATGGATTTTGCCTGTTTTACCCTGCACCTGTACAAATGGTTTCGAATTTTTGCTGATGCTGTTGCCGGCACGGAGGAACTTCAGGGCAAAGCGGTCGTTGATTTCGTAGAACCTGCTCAAATCTCCTTCGTTTCCGGCGATTGTCGCCTTGTAAGCCGGGTTTGCGTGCAAATCTATTTCCTTGTCGCCGTCGAGCAGGTAAACCTTATAGCCGAACGTAGCCACGCCGGAAAAATCCAATTGTATTTCGCCGGAGATGTTGGTGCGGATACCGAAAGGTATTGCAGCGTCGCTGAAGTTGCCAGACATATTAATGTCAAGCGCTCTTCTTTCAGGCGTCAGGGTATAAACCGACAGTTGGGCTTTGTCGTCGTCGTTATCGTAATTCAGCTTGCTGACGTCTTCACCACTCACATAGCTGTTGGACGCTTCGGGTGCATTTACCAGCGCCGTCGAATTTTTAGCGGAGTTATGGCTTGCCGTAATGTACAGAATACCTTCGGGTATATTTTCTTCTTTGGCATTCCTCAATCCATACGCCGCTGATTGCATGGTGGTAAGCATCGTTGTCGGCCTGTAAATCAGGCCTCCTGAGATAACAGGATACCCAGGCCCTCCGTTCTTTTCTACAATGAACGACTGCAAAGGCGAAACATACCGGGTGGCGCCCGAAGGCGCATCCCAAGGCGTCGGCGAAGATGATATCCACCATGTACCGCCAAAATATGGCAGTCCGGGTCGGTAATCCGGCGTTGCCTGATAGCTGATAAATGTACCGTCCGCACCATTCCACACCTTATAGTGGTTTTCCAGATTGGCCGTATTGGCTGTCAGGAAAGCCGCCATATCCAAGCTGGCCATGAACGGATTGGGCGCCATGATGTATTGGTAGCCCGACTGGTCGCCCAGGGCTGATGCCGGAATAGTAAACTGCCCGGTCGCCGGATCGGTCGCCGCAGCCACATCTTCTACGATGAACCGTCCGTTGATACGGTTACTGGCGCCATCCGTCCTGTCCAGCGCTCCGGTGGATTGAGGAGCGCCCAAACCGCCGGACGGATAATGCGCCCAATAGTCGTACTTACTAAGCGGGCTGGGGAAACGGAACGGCGTACCGGTATCCACATCTTCATCAATCCAGACGTTGAACGATTTTCCCAAGGGCAGCGGAATATCCAGTGTGCCGAAGGGCTGCGTAAAGGCGTTAGCCATTGCTGCAATACTTGGATTGTCGGGGTAAGCCGTCTGGAAGAAACTCATATACACTGCCGGGTCCGAAATGGCCGAGCCGTTCATGGGAACTTCCGCCGCATTGCGCAGCATGAAGTCGCCCGTATAGGTTTTCCGCAAGGGAGCCGAGTACATCACCCAGCGGTCGCGCTCGGTAGTCGCCTTGAAGTTTACTTCCACCGAGGCCGAATCGTAGGTCAACAAGTGGGTATTGCCCAGCATGGCGCGGTCTTTCAGCGACACATACTTCACCAAACCCGCTTTCTTCAAAGTCGGATATCCGGTAGTAACGCCGCCTGGAATTTCCACATCGGTGCAAATACCAGGGACGTATAAGCCTGCCCTGCCTTCGACGCCGCTTTCAACTATTACCCAGTTGTACGGGTCGTGCCAGTCTCCACTGCCTCCCGCGCCTTTCCACCGCAGCAGCGCCGGCGCTCCGCCGGTACCGTTAACCGCTTTCAACTTAAGTTCATAGGGAGGGAAAGCAACGGTGTCGGGTACCAGTGGCCTCACGATGAAGGTCGTATCGTAGAGCAGGGTAAATGTGCCGGGTCCTGCGTTCGGCATGGGATTACCCGACGACTTGTCTGTCCATTCGAATGTAGTTCCCATCCCCGCCGGTTGAGGCTTGGCGGTTACTGTTATCCCCGTGCCTATGCATTTGCTGAACTCGTTGGTCGTCGTTTCAAGCACATAAATGTATATTTTCCCTGTTTTGGTCGTAGTAGAACAGGTTACCCTGTACTCTATCTCAACAATGCCGCCGGGAAAAGTGGGCGGAGCCTTGTAGGTAACCTCAGTACCACTAGGACCACCGGTGGAGAATGTCCCCCACCCGGTTCCCGCAGGAGGATCAATCATAAAAGTCATAGCGCTACACGAGCTTGGCAATACATCGTTGTCCAGCACGTCAAACGTTATCTGCTCGTAGGGTGTAACAACAAACACATCGTTGTTGAGGACAAAGTCCGAAGCATACGCCCAGTTATCCGCCCAGTTACACTCCAGATACAGGTTGTTTTTCCACTTTCCGGACAGATAGGAACCGGTGGCATAGTTGGCGTCGGATACGCGGACAATATAATCTCTACTGGCGATAATCCCGTTCGCCGAGGTTAGCGTAATAACCAGCGAATCGCCGGGAAATATATCTGTACCGAGCGGGGCATAATATACATGGTCGCCGTCGTCTACCGTCTGGGCGTCGGCAGCAATGCCGTTATATACGGCAAACACATTTTGGCTGCTTACAGCAGCCGTACCCAGATTCTTTACTTTAATTGTCAGTACATCAACTTCCAATTTTGCCGTTACTGCCGCATCCGGTTCTCGCAGGATGGGACGGGCTACTAAAATCGAGTCGGCGGGGTTGCCCGGAATTCCGCCCTGTTTCAGTTCTTTGAATGTGGCGAACAACTTGGTTTGCGTGATGGTGTTGTTGTAGATTTGTGTTTCGGTCAAGTTGCCCGACGGGCCTTTCAGGGTGTATCTAAGCTGTGGACTCAGCGGTTCGTGGACCGTGCTGGGAACCGTCAGGTCGGCGTTAATTTTCAAGGGCGAATACATAAACTGGTTCCACACCATAGGCGCGGGCGCAAACTCGTCTCCAGACGTGCCAACAATAGCCAGAATCCCGCCTTGAAAATTTGTTCCGCTGGAAGCGCTTGTTACAATCATGTCGGCAGTATTATCGCCGTCGATATCGGCTATCACAGGGTATTCAAAACCGGTGTAAGCCATCGCACCTGTACTGTACCTGATCATGGGGTTGTTTCCCTTGTTATCATCCGCTCCCACATAATGGGGTGAACGCGCACTAACAATACGCAAGGATGCCATGTCCCTGTAGCAAATGTCCTGCAGGCCGTCGTAGTCGAAATCGAAGAGCGTAAAGCCTGTATTGTCCGAATTATCACGGTGAAGCATAACGAACGATACTTTCAGCTTCTTGTTGACGTCGGTTTCAGTATCGTCCCACGTAAAGGAAAGCAGAGAGCCATCTCCGCCATAATTTATATATTTATTGGATCCGTTTGTGGACAACTTTCCGGTCAAATCACCTGCTACATTCGGATGCAAGGGCACATTATCCGAATTACTGCCATACATCCTTCCGGCCAATAGCGAAATCTCGGGATAACGTTTGCCATTTTGCTCCAGGCCGTCAATATCGCCTATGTACAAATACGAATGGTTTCCGTAATGTGTCCCACTAGTACTAACCGGTATGCTAACTTTGGCAACAACGCTGGGCGTGCCGACGGGGTCGGCAATAACATTCCCTCCTGCGTCGGTTGTGAAAAATCCCGGATTGTATGCCGTGATAATCATCGGCGAACCGGAGTTCGCGGCCGCTGTGCCAGGCGTTCTGGTTAGCGCCACCACTTCGGCAATGCCGTCGCCATTTATATCGGCCACTCCAGTGTACCCGTCGCCCAGGTAAGACTGGTTACCGAACGTACCCTGAACATCCTTTTTGACGCTGTAGTACCCGCTTGCTGCCGACTGGTTGTAGTTCCAGCCTCCCGCCCCGTCGGATGGGAATGTGATATTGTAATACACTTTTCCTCCTGCCGCTATATCGTATTTGCCATCTCTGTCCAGATCATATATAAACGCAAACGGCACGTTGGTATCACCGGCGCCGCCACCACCATCGTTATTGGCAGTGCGGTCGCGGCCGACAAAAGCATACGAGCTGTAGTTCGAGTATGTATGCGTGGTATAATTACCTCCGTTGCCTGCAGTTAGAGAGTTCGCCGGACCTAATTCTTCGAGCGCCAGTTTCAGTTTCCCTGTTTTAGCATCGTAAATTTTATTGTACACGTAAATCTCGGGGTTGCCGTCTGCGTCAAAGTCCACCAGTTGCGGCAAGGGTGTAGAGAAGTACGTATAGGAATCGTAGCAACGTCTGTCGGTATCGGTAAACGTTGGCCCTGTATAATTGTGGCTGCGGGTTTCCGTACCGGTGGTAAAAGTCCAGGCGCCCGCAGGTACTGTTGTTCCGGTCTGGTTTGTGGACGAGTAGTCATAGCGTTTGTCCGACACCCATTTCAGGTTCAGGTCGCCGGAACGGTGTTCGCTGGTAGCATTAGGACCACTGCCCGCAGATGGCGTAAACGTATCGACAGCCACTTCGTAACAAATCAGCCGTTTAGACCACTTATTGCTGGTTGTACTTCCGTCTGTACCCAACGCCACTACAATTTGCCGTTTCTTGGGGTCGGAGCCTACGTTCATCAGTAGCAACGTACAGGGCGTTCCGTGATACCCAAGCGCTGAGGTATATGAGTTGATAGGTAATTGTTTTTTTACCAGAACCCTTCCTGTTTGCCCGTCAAAAACAAACAAGTACTGATTGAAGACGCTGGCGCCCGAGGGATATGATGCACCTGTGCCAACCTCTTGCAGGGCTACGATTTCCGGTTTCCCGTCCCCGTTCAGGTCGCCCACCAAAGGAACCTGAAAAGTCCTTAGCATATTGCCATTATTACTCATATTGCTACCATCCCGCGTATCAAACTTCTTTCCCGCAATAAACGAGCCGGAAAACTCAAACTGGCGGAAACAACTCAAGGCGCTTTCGTCAATATAGCCAAGCGGGTTTTGCAGGGCTTGCGCAAAAGTCCATACAGAATATAAAAATAATCCCGATAACAGGGATAATTTCTTAATTTGCAATTTCTTTTTCATAAATTACGATATTTTTTTGTTTTAAATTTATTCGTTGTGGTCATTGAGTTTATTATATAATTTGTTGATTTTATTTCTGTCATTGCGGGCAAATTCACCTCTCTCCAACGGGAGAGGGGAGAGAGTCCTTTCCCTGATTTGGTTATATGATGTGGGAATCGTAGGGTCGTGGCGTGACGCGACCATTGGCGACACAATTGCCTGAACCGTTGATTTATTTGATTTTTATGATTCAATACCCCGGCTGTCATTGCGGGCCTGACCCGCAATCCCCCGTGCATTGCACAAACCCTGTGCATTGCAGAACTTCTCAGTAGAGACGTGGCGTGCCACGTCTTCACACACGCACTGTCGAAATGCGCAAAACACGGAAGTTTTGTTCCATGCACGGGAGATTGCGGGTCGGGGCCTGCAATGACAGTGGAACGGAGGAATTTATTTGCGAAAATCCGCGCAATCGGCGTAATTGACGTTCCACATGCGCCATATTTGTTAAAAAACGCACACGAAAAATTACCTTCAGTAAAAACTGACGGTAACATATTTTCAGAAAATAAGTTGGGTTGTTTGCGTGAAAAGAAAAATTTTATTATCCTACGCGCGAGGGCATGCGGTCTCTCTCTCTCTCTCTCTCTCTAATAAAATAGCTGTAACTACCAAATAATCAGGAGAAAATCTGGTGTTAAAAATTACATAATTGTTGGAAAAATCTGCCATTAAAATCCGGTTATAAATCTGCGCCAAGTTACAAAAATTGCCCTGCTTTGAGTAAAAAATTCGTCAGCCTAAAGACGAAAAAATTCAAAGCAGTCGTCAAATGTAATGTGTTTTTATTATATAACAAGGGATTTTGTGAAAAAAGTTGAAACTTTTCCCGGAAAGGTAGGAATATGTAGTTGTTGGTAGGAATGTGTAATCCCACCTCTCCCCCGTACGCAATCATCCTCACCCCCGGCCCCTCTCCATCTTGGAGAGGGGAGGGAGTACTTTCCTTGATTTTGTTATATGATGATTTTTTTTCTGTCGCTATTGTGTCTGTCATTGCGGGTCGGAGCCCGCAATGACAGACACAATAGAGCGAATAATAAAATTATTTGCGTGAATTTGTGTAATCTGCGTAATTTGCGTTCTTCGTGTATCGGGGGTATGGCATACGTTCTTACCTCAATTCCTTAAAAACATCCCAAATGACGATGCCGGCGGTTACCGAAACATTCAGCGAGTGTTTGGTGCCGAATTGGGGTATTTCGATCGAGCCTTTGCACTTGTCTATTACCGATTGCTGGACGCCTTTTACTTCATTTCCCAGCACTATGGCGTATCTCTTCTTTTTGTCCAAAGACAGTCCGGCCAGCGAAATGCTGTTCTCGACCTGTTCTATGGCATATGTTTCGTAGCCATTTTTGCTCAAATGGTCAATGGCATCGCAGGTATCTTCAAAATATGTCCAGGAGACCGAGAATTCGGCGCCTAGGGCTGTTTTATGTATCTCGGCATTGGGTGGAACAGCCGTAATGCCACACAAATAGACCGCCTCCACCAAAAACGCATCCGATGTGCGAAAAACCGAGCCGATATTGTTCAGACTTCGGATATTGTCCAAAACAACAATCAAAGGAATCTTTTCGGCCTTCTTAAAATCTTCTACCGAAATTCTGTTCAGTTCTGTTATCTTCAGTTTTCGCATGTTCAATCTATTAGTATAACGCTTGCATATTCTACCTGCCCATCTACCGGCGGGTTTTGCTTCGACAGTTTAAGTTCCACTTCTTCTATCTGGGGAAATGTTTTCTTCAGTGCGGCTATAATTCTTCCTCCGGCATGTTCTATCAGTTTTGAGGGACGGGCCATCTCTGTTTTTACAATATCGAGTACCGAGGCGTAATTTATTGTATCGCCAACATTATCCGTTTTTATGGGGTACGACAAGTCGGCTTTTATCCGAAGATTAATAACGAAAGTGTTTCCTGCAACCGTTTCCTGGGGCAACACGCCGTGGTTTGCATGGATAATAATATTCTCGAGCAATATATAACTTCTCACACCGGTATTTTATAAAGAGTTGATATTTTAATGCAAAGCTAATTTTTTTTTATATATTTGCCATCCAAAGTGAGGACTTAAATTTAATTATGCTAAATCGAAAAGAAGTAGTTTCGAGCCCTGGAGGTAGTGGTACGCATAACGTACTGTCCGGAGGAACTGTTCTGACTGGAAACCTGGTAACAGATGACGATATTCGTATCGACGGTGTGATAGAGGGAAATATTGTCAGTAGGGGGAAGATTATAGTTGGTGGTAATGGTACCGTATCGGGTGATATAGAGTGCCACAACCTCGATTTGTTGGGGAAAATTACCGGCAATATACAATGTTCGGAGATAGTTGTCCTGAGGGCGACCGCCAACCTGACAGGTGATATTAAAACCCAGACAATAGAAATAGAACCCGGCGCCAGATTTTCGGGAATGTGCAAAATGAACTACGGGGACGGGGATTAATAAAAATCGGAATGTATGTCAGATAAGATTCATCAACGTATTGCTGCGTTGAGAAAACTGATGGACGATAAGGGCATACACGCTTTTATCATCCCGAGTACAGATGCCCATTTGAGCGAATATCCGGCTTCGTACTGGATGTCTCGTGAATGGATCAGCGGTTTTACGGGCTCATCGGGAACGGTGGCCGTTACCCGCAAAAGCGCCGCATTGTGGACAGATTCCCGCTACTTTTTGCAGGCAGCGCAAGAACTGGAAGGCGCCGGAATAGAACTCTGCAAAGACGGATTACCCGGCACACCAAGCATCGAACAATGGCTGTGGGAGCAGTTGGACAAAGGAAATACGGTGGGCATTGATGGCCATGTTTATGCGGCCAGAGATGCCTTTGCATTAATCCAGAAATTAGAAGGGAAAGGGCTGAATGTAATCAGTGATTACGACCCTTTCGATGAGATTTGGCGCGACAGACCCCACATACCTGCCAATCCGGTATATGAATTACCGCTCGAATACACCGGCGTACCGGCATCCGAAAAAATAGAGCAAATACTGGCGCAACTCGAAGAAGAAGGCGCCGAATCGTTGTTGGTGGCATCCCTCGATACCATTGCCTGGATTTTCAATATCCGCGGAAATGATGTGAAGTGCAATCCGGTGGCGGTTTCTTATGCCTATATTTCGCGCAAAGAAACAATCTTGTTTATCGACCCGCGAAAAATAAACCCGGAACTCATTCCGTATTTCAGGCAAGAGGGAGTTCTCCTGGCGGAGTACTCAAAAATATTCGATTACATTTCAACCCTGCATAACACCTCCATTTGTCTTTCGAGCAATAAAATATCCTTGGCTTTATACGATACTATTCCCTTGGATTGCCGGATTATAGACCGCATTCCCTCGGTTGCCGACAGGATGAAAAGTGTGAAGAACGAAACGGAGATTGCCGGTTTCAGACGGGCAATGGAACGGGATGGCGTGGCCTTGTCGAAGTTCCTGATATGGCTCGAAAAGGCTGTTCGCGAGGAAGAAATCACAGAGCTGACAATCGTAGAGAAACTCGCCGAATACCGGAGCCAGCAAGACCGTTACGTCGGCGACAGCTTCGATACCATAGCCGGTTATCAGGCCAATGGGGCGATTGTGCATTATCATGTATCTCCTCAGCATCCGGCGCAAATCAAGCCCGAAGGATTTTTGTTAATTGATTCGGGCGCGCAATTTTTCGACGGCACCACCGATATTACCCGCACCCTTGCCTTGGGTGCACTGTCCGACCAAATGAAGGAAGATTATACCTTGGCGCTGAAAGGGCATATTGCCATTGCCGGTTGCCGGTTCCCCCAAGGGACGCGCGGTAGCCAGATTGATGTGCTGGCCCGAAAAGCGCTTTGGGACAAAGGAGCAAATTACCTGCACGGAACAGGACATGGAATCGGCCATTTTCTGAATGTTCACGAAGGCCCTCAGAGCATCCGCATGGACGAGAACCCAACAACCCTTCAACCGGGAATGGTAACCTCCAACGAACCGGGGATATACCGAGCCGGCCGGTACGGCATCCGAATCGAGAATCTGATTCTGACAAAAGAGGATATTACAACGGAATTCGGCAATTTCTACGCCTTTGAAACACTGACGCTTTGTCCCATAGATACAACACCGATTGTAAAGGAATTGATGACCGCGGAAGAAATCGGGTGGCTGAACGATTATCATCAGCAGGTTTACAACCGCCTCTCGCCTTTGTTATCGGCAGAAGAAAGGGAATGGCTGAAGGATAAAACAGCCCCTTCAAGCCCCCCACCCCCGTAGGAGGGATTCAGGATCCCCCCTACGGGGGGCAGGGGGGCTTTTAACTATATAAATATGGCGCTAATAAAAGAAGTCAGGGGATTTGTTCCCCAAATAGGAAAAAATGTTTATTTGGCCGAAAACGCTACTGTGATAGGCGATGTGGTTATCGGCAACGATTGCAGCATTTGGTTCAATGCGGTTTTGCGGGGCGATGTCAATTCAATTCGCATTGGCAACAGGGTGAATATTCAGGACGGCAGCGTGCTTCATACCCTGTATCAAAAATCGACCGTTGAAATTGGCGATGATGTGTCTATCGGCCACAATGTAGTGATTCATGGCGCAAAAATAGAAAATGGCGCGCTGATTGGGATGGGAGCCATTGTACTCGATCATGCCGTCATTGGCGAGGGAGCCATTGTTGCTGCCGGGTCGGTTATCCTCAGCGGAACGCAGGTAGAAGCAGGCAGCATATACGCCGGAGTTCCTGCCAGATTTGTAAAGAAAGTCGATCCCGAACAAGCGAAAGAGATAAACCAGAAAATAGCCAAAAACTACCTGATGTATTCGGGCTGGTTTAAGGAAGAATAAGGCTCACCGGCAAAATCGTGTGTTTAGGCATAAATATCAGACAATCTAAACAGAAAGAATTTTGTTCGCCCGCTGCCGCGAATGGGGTTAAACGTGGGATTTTGTAATTTTTTTGATTTGCAGGATTAAACGCCTGTATTTAGTCCCGCAGGGACGGCGCTTTATTAACCGTATGCTTTAGCTTACGGATAGACAATCGCCTCCAGCAAGCAAGTCCCGCATGGGACGGCACTTTGACACGCTATCAAGTGTCGCCTCATGCGGGGCTTAGGCTACCGCGTTGTCTGTCTATCCGTAAGCTAAAGCATACGGTTAATAAAGTGTCGCCCCATGCGGGGCAAAAATGCCCCATTCGCGGCAACGGGCGTATGCCATACGCCCCTACGTTATTTTACACAAAATTTGTTGACACACAAAAAACGTGTGAACAATGAGGTTACATTATACGTTGTAATCCATTGCTACTGAGGTTGTTTTGTAAGAAAAAATTAGGTAAAAATGAGGTTTTTATTATTCGTTTATGTAGGGGCGAAATAGCTGTAGCCCGCTGCCGCGAACGGATCTAATCGGGGGATTTGTAATTTTTTTGATTTACAGGACAAAATACATGATTTTGCTGGTGAGCTACAATAAAGGCCGGAAATGGTCGATTATGGAATTACCAAAAAGAGATTATAGTCCATGTGTTGACCTATAATCTCTTTTTGCCTGTTTTTAAAGCCGTTTACGGCTTTTGGGGAATCAGTACTCGTCCTCGTTGAAGAAGAAGTCTTCTTTGCTCGGATAATCGGGCCAAATATCCTCAATGGTATCGTAAATTTCGCCTTCGTCCTCCAGCTCCTGAAGGTTTTCAATTACTTCAAGGGGAGCGCCCGAACGTTGTGCGAAATCAATCAATTCGTCCTTAGTTGCAGGCCATGGCGCATCTTCTAATTTGGATGCAAGTTCTAGGGTCCAATACATAAATTATTTCTTTATTTAATTACTATTCCGGTTCTAAGAAACTATTCAATTTTTGGTCGGTAACTCGTCCCGAAAATTTTAGATAGCGTCTAATTTTCCGCAAAAATAAACTATTATTCTCTATTCACAAGTTTTGTTCCAAAATATTTCGTTTCCAAGGCTATTTGATTCTTTACGCGCCAGAACAAAAAAGTAGTCGGACAATCTATTTATATACCTAAGTATCTGTTCATCAACATTATACTGCTCCTTTACCCGATAGATGTCCCGTTCGGCTCTGCGACAGACTGTTCGGCAAAGATGTGCTCTTGCAGCAGACTCACTTCCGCCGGGGAGTACAAAGTTATTCAACGGAGGCAGTTCGTCCTCTATCTTATCCATTTCGTGTTCCAGCCTGGCAATATCTTCCTCTTTTATAATGCTTTCGGCCTTGAGGGACGTTGTTTCGGTATCGGTTGCCAGGGATGCTCCTATGGTAAATAACTTGTGTTGGATAAAAGATAAAATTTTCAGTGTCTCTTCTTCCTTGATTTGGCAAACCAAAAAACCGGTAAATGAATTTAATTCATCCACTGTTCCGTATGCATCAAGACGTACATGGTCTTTGGGGACGCGTGTTCCTCCCACAAGCGAAGTTTTGCCTGCATCTCCCGTTTTTGTATAAACATGACCTTTACCCATATCAATATTTTTTATGCTTTTTAGAAACTTAACTTATAATTTCTCTTGTATAGTTTGGGGTCGAAAAACAGAATGCCCTCGTGGAACAAATCCAACGAAACCCGTACTTTATTATCCTCAATCAGACTTTTCCATAACAGTTGATGTCCTCGATTTGTTCGGATGCCTTTGATGATTATAAATGAATTGTCGGTTATATTCCCGAAAAGATAGTGTTTCAGTTCCTCGAAGTTGGCCGGGTAATTCCTCAGGTCCAGGCAGATACAATCTTGTTTTTCGGTTATTGGAGGAAGTTTATCGGTGTAAAGGATTATGGCGCGATTCCAATTTTTATATAACTCTTTGCTGATTTCGGTTTTTGTGTGCGACAGTTCTACGCATATGCATTTTGAGCCGGACGAAGGCGCGGTTAAACAGAGGGTATTGATACCGTATCCCGAACCTATTTCGAGGATATTTTTCGACCCGAAATAATTTGCCAGGCGAAACGAGAGTAAATTACTCTTCGATGTTCTTTTTTTGACTTTGGAATGAATCGACAGATAATCTTTAATTTCCTGATAGGCATAAAAAGGAGCCTTTTCTTCTATAACATTGACAATCAAGTTATAAACAAAAGGCGAATGGATGCCATGTCCGTGATGATGGCGTATTTTGTAAAAAATCCGGATTCCCGGTTTGGAAATTCTATAGATTCTGGGCATAGATAAACAAAATAACGCCCAAAAATAGACAATAAAAACGAGATACGGAAAATGTAGAGCCGAATAATCATTCGCTCAATGGCAGAGGCAACTAGCGCCCTTTCTCTCTGGTGTTTACTTTTGTTTTGTTTCTATCCGCCATTCCCCGTTCGGGTTGCTTTTGCTCCGTTTGATTACCTTTTTAAGAATATCGCTCTTTTTAAGGTTATCTACGTCTTTTTTGGTAGAAACAATGTTGTTTATGTAGTAGGTAGGCAGGCCATCGTTTTCAGCGTCTCCGTTTTCAACAACAACTTCTTCTTCCGAAGAGTCGTCCAGATCCTTGAAATTGTAGGACTTATTCCTCAAACTTCCGTCAACGCTACCCGAAACTTTTTGCGATAGAGGCGCTTTTCCTTTGTTTGCCTGCGAGCTTTGTTTTTTTAATTCTTCGATAAGCTGGTCAACATCCAAAATGGCCTCTTCCATGGACTTATAGGAGGTTTCTCTTTTGGTGGAAGCGCTCTTTGTGGGTGTTTCGACCTTTTTTTTGTTGCTTTCCACTACCTCTTTTGGGTCGTTAACAGAGGCTGTGGATATAGCAGCAGGTTGTATGTTTTGGTAGTCAACGGCGTCATTAACAACGGCCAATTCGGATACCGATTCAATCACCGGTTCAAGTTTTTCGCCGTAAGAAATAGTTGCAGGTGGCGCCGAGTCGGAATATTCGGTGGCCGGTTCTTCCGAAGTTACTACATATTCTCCGTATTCGTTAACAGATACTTTTATTTTTGCCTTTGCTTGTGGAGTTTCTACATTTTCGGTTGTTTGTTGAAAAACAACAGCCCCGTCATCATCTATGTAAAAGTTTCCCAGACCTTGAAACCGTTTTTCCAAGCTGGCTTTCTCTTCTGCGCTAATACCCTTTTCCCCCGAATTATAAGCTGACAGGAACAGGGGAGAACATCCAAATGCAACAGCAATGCATATAACCCATATAGTTTTATTCATTTCTTTGTGTTTTTGTACAACATACCCAAGATAATTCTCAAGTTGCAAAGTTACAAAATATTTACGAAACTCAAACCTATTAAGTGTTAAATGTTTATATTGCGGGGGTGGCTACCATGGCAAACGCATGAAAAATTTTACTGCTTATGCCTTTCGGTAAAGTTGCTGATATGAGCAGGGGACGGCGCTTTATTAACCTTATGCTTCAGCTCACGGAAGATTTCCCTCTATTCTTCCGCCAGACCTGCCACGAGTTTATCAAATTCTGCCACAAAACATAAGCGCCCGGGCCTATCGACGAAATCGGGTTTAGAAATGTTTGCGCCATCCAAATGGCCAGTACGGTGTTTTTTTGTCCCAGGCCTTGTCCTCCGGCTACGGTATCGGCGTATCGGCGACCAAGTTTCCGTCCGGTGAGGAATTGCAGAACGCATACCAGCAACGACAAAAGCGCAATTGTTATCTCGGTTTGATAACCGGAGGCGTCTTGCGATAAAACAAACTTCAGGGTTCGGGCTGTTACCACCGTTAAGGCGAAGCTCCATAAATAGAAGGAGATGGATTGCTTTTTTCGGATGGCGCCGAACGCAGCAGGAAAAAGCCGACGCAGCAGCAGGCTAAGAGCAAATGGGAGCAACAAAATAAGGAAAACCCGTCCGAAAATAATGAAAAAGGATTGCCAGAAAGAAATCGTTCCATCGTAACCGGTCAGCACAAATGCAAGCGGGGCGAAAATAACCACGCACATATTGCTTAACAAACTGTAGGTGGTCAAACTGCTCATGCTACCGCCCAACATGCCGGTGATAACTACTGCCGAGGTGGCCGTAGGCGCCAACACACAAATCATCGTTCCTTGCGCCACTACCGGACTGAAAGGGCTAAGCGCCTGATAGACGAGGAAGCTCCCCGCCAGCTGGATGCTGACAAGAATCAGGTGCAGCTTGCTTATGCGTATATCTTTCAACGAGATATTGCAGTAGCTGATAAAAAGCATTACAGAAACCAGATAGGGCGTGATAAATCCCAGCGGGCTCAGCCAATCGTAAAATACAATACCTGTCGTCATAGCAATGGGCATCATATACGATTTTATTTTATTCAACATGCGGCTTTGTTTTTTCTTGAGACTGGATATATTTTACAAATATATTGATTCTCCTTGAATTTGCTCTCTCTTAATCAGTATTTCCCGAAGAAAAAGAAGGAGAGGCCTTGTCTTTCGACCCCAAACTTCCCGAATCAATAAAGCAGCCCCTCCCAACTTCCAGCCCCCTAAATCCCCCGTAGGGGGACTTTTTGATCCCCCCTACGGGGGGCGGGGGGGCTGTAGGGCTTAACGCAATCAAGGGACCACCTTCCCAGGCAATCCCTTGACATATTCCATATTTTAATATCCAATTTAATAAACAATTAAATTAGGCTGATTTTCTCTTAGCGCTTGCACGCCAGGATATTTATATGGAAGCCCCTCCAACCTCCCCGGCCTCTATCCCCCTACGGGTACTTTCTCCAAAAGGAGAAAGGAAAAGGTAAAAGCTTTTGGAGGTATTAATACTATCTTTTTTTGTTTTATCGCAGATGCGCTCCCAGCCCCCTAAATCCCCCGTAGGGGGACTTGTTGAATCCCCCCTACGGGGGGCGGGGGGGCTGTTGGGGGGGCTGTTGGTTATTTTATTATTTTTTTACTAACCGTCTTCCCTCCGGCATAAACCTTCACAATCACCAAATTATCATCGCCTAGCGTTGCATTCAGCGAATGGTTATCAGGTTTAGCCGAGTAGATGATTTGACCTTGCACATTATACACATACACTTCGTCTATAACTTCCCGCGATTCTATATGCAACAACTTGTCTTTCAGGCTTATTGCTATTGTTTCGTCATCGGTTTCCTCTGCTTTGATGCCTGTTTCTACTTTCACTATTTTCAGCGAGAAACGGTTCTCTATGAACAGGTTATCGTCCGGTGTTATGTTGTCGAAAGTGTACATCGACTGGTAGCTCAGGTCGTAGTCTTTTCCGGTGGCGGCATCGTGCAGATAGGCTTGAGTATCTTCGGCCAACAGGTTGCCCAGATTGCTTATGTTGATGGTAATCGGGTCGCTCGATG
>NZ_BAAHWV010000035.1:0-29102 GCF_054601255.1 Viscerimonas tarda
TAACAATTGCTCCATAAACTACTGCACGTTTGTAACGACCAAAGTTAGGATTTTATTTTAATGTGCCAATGTGAATAATGAGAATAATCAGTGCAAACGCATGAAAAGTTTTAGAACTACTGTTACGGATGAGATTCCTCCCTCTGGTTGGAATGACTCGCCTATTGGTGGTTTAGGGGATGAAGAAGTGGCGGCGAAGCCGCCACTTCTTCATCCCCTCTCCTAAAAAGGAGACCGTCATTCCGACCAAAGGGAGGAATCTCCTGCTCATATTGGTAACTTTACCGAAAGGCATAAGCAGTAAAATTTTTCATGCATTTGCCCTATGAGAACAATTTGCTAATATGCTGATGTGCTGATTGGCGCAAAGCGACAACAAATTCATTATTCACATCAGCACATTAAAATCTCATGCCGCGTCCACTGCCACCGCCGTAATTACCGCGTCCGCTACCGCCGTCGGGGCCAGGGCCTCTAAACTCGCCTCCTCCAAAGGGCGTTGCCTCGGGTTGTTTGGCGCCGCCTTTGAATAGCTGGAATTTGTATTGAAAGCTTACCATAAAATAGCTGGTGAGCGTGTTGCTTACTGTTTCCCTGAAAGAGTTGTTCTGTGCCGACTGGCTGACATTTGAGCGTTGTTGCAGGATGTCATACATTTTGAATCGGATGGTACCGTTTTTTGCCTTAAATACTTGCTTGGCTATTGAGGCATTCCACAACCACTCGTTTTGGTCGTAACCTTCGCTTGAACCCGAAGTAGCCGAATAGTTTATATCGGATTCGATAGTGAAATTATACGGCAGATACAGTGTTGTGGTGAAATTTCCGCCATAGTTGTGGATAATACGGTCTTGTTGGTTCGACAAGCTGTATTGTGTATTGGAGTAAATATAATTTCCCCTGAGACCGAAATCCAACAAATCGGAGCGGAACTGCAAGCCTAAGTTTTCGCCAAGTCTAAGCGAGTTCGTAGTATTTTTATTGTCATTGTCATATCCATTACTCCTCGAGTAGCTTCCACTGGTAGCCGAACTGATTGAAAACTTTTTGTTGCGCAATGGCGTATTCATCATCATACGCAAGTTAGCGCTCCAATTGCCGTTTACATTTTCGTAGCGGGTTTCCTTTGCTCCGGTATTTCTTCCGTCTTCATCTTTCAAATAAATTATCTTGTTAGCAATACTGTTTGTTGAGAAATTAAATCCTCCCATTGCCATAATAGTGCTGGCTTGTTCGGGATTGAATTTCTGATAACGAAGATTGAATGAGTTACTAAACTCCGGCTTCAGATTTGGATTACCATAAATTGTGTTCAATGGGTCGGAATAATCAGGCACATTCGACAATTGGGTTGTGGAGGGCTGACTGGTGTTACCGTTGTAATTGATGCGCAAATTGTGGCGTTTGTCCCACATATAGTTAAATTGGGCTATCGGTGCAAAATTCAATACATCGTTTGATACTGCCGATGATGGCCGTTGAGGTGTTATTGTCCAACTTTCGGAACTACTTGGCTGCAAAGCAAATCCAATGGTGTAATTGTATTTCTGGTGTACGGATTTGAAATTCAGCCCGATTTCCTGATTAATAAAGTTATTTTCCAGTTTTTTTGTGGCGGTTGTATCCACTTCGGTATAATTACCGAATCCATCATTCATGTGAGTATTGTTATCGTTTTCGGAATAATTTTTCCGGTAGCTATAATTCAATTGAAGAAAATTATTCTTTCCGATAGGTTCTACATACGAAACATATCCACGGAAGTTGTAACCATTTGATTTTTGATTGATTAATTGGTCTTGACTAGCAATAGAATCTGGTCTGGAAATTCTTTTGTAAGTGGTTTCAGATCGGTTTGTTCCATCATTTTCCGAATCATTGAATCCTCCCGATAGACTGAAACTGAGGACTCGTCCCGTTTTGCCCAGCTTCCGGCTGACATCCAATCGTCCGGAAGCATTTTTACTGATTCCATCCGAATAGTAGTTAGACCAACCCGAGTTTATTGTATCGGTCGGATCTTCATATCTGGTAAGGGATTCTTTGTTTTGAATATTCTTATTTTTTCCATAATTCATGCCTGGGCTGAAGATAATTTGTGTTAACGAATCAAGTTCCCACTCGAAGCGGAATTGGCCGTTTATGTTTTGGCTTTTGTTGTTACCAGCCTGCTTTTCTATCGAATATTGGTCGCCGTTAGAATCGTTATTCATATAGCTTTGTGTATAACTGTCCGATGTAACATCGTTGTCGTTATTTCCATAACGTACATTTCCACCCCATTTCAGCTTTTCCGATGGATTAATGGCAAAATTCAAGCCTCCGTTGATTGATTCCGTAATACCGTTCCGTCCGCCGAAATTCATTCCACTACCGCGCATTCCCCTGAAGTTGGCGCCGGCATTGTCGGTAAATCCCTCGTTATTTGTATTGTTTGCTCCACCAATGAGTGTGGCTTGGCTTTCGTCGAGCATATAGTTGGCTATTCCGCTAGCTCCATACCGGTCTTTATTTCCCATACCTGCTGTTGCACTGCCAAAAAGGCCTTGTTTCATTCCTTTCTTTACTGTCAGGTTGATAACGGTTTCTTCGTCTCCATCATCAAATCCGGTCATTTGCGCCATATCCGACTTCCTGTCCAAAACTTGTAGCTTATCGACCATGGCTGCCGGTAAATTTTTTGATGCCACTTTGGGGTCATCGCTAAAAAATTCTTTACCATCGACCAGTATTTTTTTCACTTCTTTGCCATTTATGGTAATCTTGCCTTCGGCATCTACTTCCGCTCCGGGCATTTTTTTTACGAGGTCTTCCACCACGGCGCTTTCCTGCACTTTGTACGAGTCGGCATTGTATTCTATTGTATCGCCTTTTACTACTATTTCGGCTATTTTTGCCGTTACAACTGCTTCCTGAAGCAGGATGCCATCTTCGCGTAACTCAATAGTCGCCACACTGTTTTGTTCTTTATTGGCATTTACGGTGGCATAGGCATCGGTGTAGCCAACGAACGAAGCATGAACAATATAACGACCCGGTTTCAGGCGGAAACTGAATTTTCCGTTGACATTGGTAACCGTTCCGTTCACGTAAGCGCTGTCCTTGGCATTTAAAAACCGGATAGAAGCTTGTTCAACAGGCTTTTTATCGGCACGATCCACCACCGTACCGGATATAGCTACATTCTGAGTATCTTGTGCCGACAGGCTCAGGCACAAAAAGACTAATAGGATTGAAGACAAATATAGTTTCATTGATATAAAATTGATTTCTGTTACTGATTTTAAGAGACTGCATTTTTGGAAAAAGGTTTAAAAAGCCATGAAAAATAGTTTTTTAATGGGAAAATAATGGGAAGAATTATTCACATTGGCACATTATTCTCATTTTCTCCTCTGACATCTTGTCAGTTTTAAATTCTGGCACAGATTTCGCATGTAGTTGTATCAAGAAAGTTAAATTACAATTATACATATATTAAATAACTCAATAAATTTTGAAACGATGAATATTAAACCATTAGCAGACAGGGTTTTGGTTAAGCCCGCTGCGGCAGAAGAAAAAACTGTGGGGGGGATTATCATTCCCGATACGGCAAAAGAAAAACCACTGAAAGGGGAGGTTTTGGCAGTTGGAAACGGAACAAAAGATGAAGAAATGGTCTTGAAAAAAGGCGATAATGTGCTGTACGGCAAATACGCAGGCACCGAACTTGAACTCGACGGCGAAAAATATTTGATTATGCGCCAGTCGGATATTTTGGCAATAATTTAATGTGCTGAATAATAACAAGTTTGAATAATAGAAACGGAAAAAATAACAAATAAAAAATTAGACAAAAAATTATGGCAAAGGAAATCAAATTCAATATTGATGCTCGCGACCAGTTGAAAAAAGGGGTAGATGAGTTGGCAAATGCTGTAAAGGTAACACTCGGCCCCAAAGGTCGGAATGTGATTCTTGAAAAGAAATTCGGTGCGCCTCACATCACCAAAGACGGTGTAACTGTGGCTAAAGACATAGAACTGGAAGACCCTTTCCAGAATATGGGCGCCCAATTGGTGAAGGAAGTGGCTTCTAAAACCAACGATGACGCTGGCGACGGTACAACAACTGCAACGGTATTGGCGCAATCTATTATTGGCGTTGGTTTGAAAAATGTAACGGCGGGCGCTAATCCGATGGACTTGAAACGCGGTATCGACAAGGCAGTTGCCAAGGTGGTCGAAAACCTCAAGAAACAGTCGATTGCCGTAGGCGACGATTTGCAAAAAATAGAACATGTAGCCAAAATATCGGCCAATGGCGACGAAACAATCGGTAAACTGATTGCCGAAGCGATGGGCAAAGTGAAAAAAGAAGGTGTAATCACCGTTGAAGAAGCAAAAGGAACCGAAACTTACGTTGACGTGGTGGAAGGGATGCAATTCGACAGAGGCTACATCTCTCCTTATTTTGTAACCGACACCGAAAAAATGGAAGCCGACCTCGAAAATCCATTTATCCTGATTTACGACAAAAAGATTTCGGTACTGAAAGACATCCTCCCTATACTCGAAAAAACAGTTCAATCGGGTCGCCCCTTATTGATTATCGCCGAAGATATTGAATCGGAAGCATTGACAACACTTGTTGTGAACCGTCTTCGCGGCTCGTTGAAAATTGCCGCCGTAAAAGCTCCCGGATTTGGCGACCGCCGCAAGGAAATGCTGGAAGACATCGCCGTACTGACCGGTGGGGTGGTTATTTCGGAAGAAAAAGGATTGAAACTTGACGCTGCCACCATGGATATGCTTGGTACAGCCGACAAAATTACCATCAACAAAGACAATACAACCATTGTAAACGGAGCAGGCGATAAAGCGACTATTGCAGCGCGCGTAGGACAAATCAAAACCCAAATAGAACAAACAACTTCCGATTACGACCGCGAAAAACTGCAAGAACGTCTGGCTAAACTGGCCGGTGGTGTGGCAGTACTTTATGTGGGTGCGCCATCCGAAGTTGAAATGAAAGAAAAGAAAGACCGCGTTGACGATGCTCTGTCGGCTACCCGCGCCGCCATTGAAGAAGGAACAGTTCCCGGCGGTGGTGTGGCCTACATCCGCGCCATTGACGCCCTCGAAAACCTGAAAGGGGATAACGAAGACGAAACAACCGGTATCGAAATCATCAAACGTGCCATCGAAGAGCCGCTTCGCCAGATTGTGGCCAATTCGGGAAAAGAAGGCGCCGTGGTTGTACAAAAAATTCGTGAAGGAAAAGACGATTTCGGCTACAACGCCCGCCTCGACAAATACGAAAATCTGAACGCTTCCGGTGTGATTGACCCGGCCAAAGTTGCTCGCGTAGCGCTCGAAAATGCCGCTTCCATCGCAGGCATGTTCCTGACAACCGAATGTATCATTGCCGATAAGAAAGAAGAAAATCCGGCTCCTGCCATGCCTCCGATGGGCGGCGGAATGGGTGGCATGATGTAATTTGCTTCCTACAATCAAACATAAACCGAAATACTCCTGCGCGAAAACGTGCGGGAGTATTTTTTTATGCTAAGATAGTTGCATATTGATAGTATTTATACTATCTTAGCGTTGTCAAATAATAATGTAATGAGTAAGTGAAACGCTATAAAGTAAAAGAAGTGATTAAATTACTAGAAGCAGACGGCTGGATCCTTGCTTATTGTAAAGGAGATCACAGACAATTCAAACACCTATCCAAGACCGGAAAAGTTACGGTAAGAGAAAAGCCCAATGAAACAGTAAATCAAGAATTATTGAACAGTATGTGGCATCAAGCAGGCTGGAAATAATCGCCCTGCATAACAGTAAAGTAATATGGGAAAAGTAAACGTATCAATCAGTTGGACAGAAAATAATTATTGTGCATTTGCCCAAGGAACAGAAATAAACGGTTGTGTTATTGTTACCGGTAAAACTTTTGAGGGTATAAAAAAAGATTTTTTAGAAGCCCTCCAATTTCACATTGAAGGACTTATAAAAGAAGGCGACAGTATTCCCGAATGGGTAAAATTGGGCAACTGCGAGTTAATCTTTACTTATGAAGTGTCGGCATTGCTCCATAGGCTTGATGGTGTACTTACGCGCTCGGCGCTTTCGCGCGCAACCGGAATAAACGAACGGCAAATAGGGCATTACGCTTCCGGTCATAGAAAACCGCGTCCTGCACAAAGGGAAAAAATAATAAACGGAATTCATTCCATCAGTAAGGACTTAGCCTCGGTTGTATAGATTGTTGCTTTGACACCGAATCGCGGGAATAGGCTGTCATTGCAGGCTCCAACCCGCAATTGGAGCGGAGCGTAAATCGGCCTTAGCCAATCTCCTGAGCATTGTTATTGTCCGAATCAGGATTTATTGGATTTAAAAATTTACAGGATTTGTAGGGGCGAACTATCTTTCGCCCGCCGCCGCGAACGGATTTGAACGTGGATTTTGTAATTTTTTTGATTTGCGGGACAAAAACGCCCCGTTCGCGGCAGCGGGCTACAACTATTTCGCCCCTACGATAATACGGGACGCGGAATACAGACGTGGCGCGCCACGTCTCTACAATAATCAGGTTAATCAATAAAAATCAGCTACAATCAACGGTTCAGACATATTCGCGGCAGCGGGATAATGAGAACCTCATTGTTCACACGTTTTTTTGTTGATATAAATAAGAATAAAATGAGTGTTACATCTACACTATTAGGTAATTTTATTATATTTGTACCAAAATAACCCGTTTAGCCATGAAAAAGTACATCGCCCTTGTTTACACCCTTGTTTGTGTTTCCCTCGCATCGAATGCCCAGATAAAACAGCAAATAGCTTATTTCGATTTGCAGGATGTCGAACTCTTGGACAGCCCGTTTAAGCAGGCCGAAAACCTGGATAAGCAGTACCTGCTGGACTTGGATGCCGATCGCTTACTGGCGCCTTTTCTTCGGGAGGCGGGATTACCGGCTAAGGCGGCAAGTTATACAAACTGGGAAAACACCGGGCTTGACGGACATATTGGCGGACATTATTTGTCGGCCTTATCGCTGATGTATGCCTCAACGGGCGACGGGCAGATTAAAAGTCGCTTGGATTATATGATTAGCGAACTGAAACGCTGTCAGGATGCCAACGGAAATGGCTATATAGGCGGCGTTCCGGGTGGAAAAAAGGCTTGGGACGAAATTGCTGCCGGTGAGGTTAAATCCGGAAGTTTTAACCTGAATGGTAAATGGGCGCCCTTGTACAATATTCATAAAACATACGCCGGTTTGCGCGATGCTTATCTGTACGCACATGTAGCGGACGCCAAAGAGATGCTTGTGAAGATGGCCGATTGGGCGGTTAATCTCGTTTCCAGCTTGTCGGATGAACAAATACAGGATATGCTGCGCAGCGAACATGGCGGACTGAACGAGACTTTTGCCGATGTGGCAGCTATCACGGGCGATGAAAAGTACATCCGGCTTGCCCGGCGATTCTCGCACCAATTCATTCTCGCTCCCTTGCTGAATCACGAAGATAAACTGACCGGTATGCACGCTAACACGCAAATACCCAAAGTGATAGGATTTAAGCGCATTGCCGACATGGATGGCGACCGGCAATGGGAAGAGGCAGCCCGCTATTTCTGGGAAAGGGTGGTGAATCACCGCTCGGTGTGTATTGGCGGGAATAGTGTGAGTGAACACTTTCATCCCACAACCGATTTTTCGGGGATGATTAAGAACATCGAAGGCCCCGAAACCTGCAATACCTACAACATGCTCCGGCTAACAAAAATGCTCTACCAAACAACTCCCGATGAGGGATATATTGATTATTACGAACGGGCTTTGTACAATCACATCCTGCCCACGCAACATCCCGAAAAAGGCGGATTTGTTTATTTCACGCCCATGCGTCCGGGTCATTACAGGGTGTATTCGCAGCCTCAAACCAGTTTTTGGTGCTGTGTGGGTTCGGGGATGGAGAATCAGGCCAAGTACGGAGAGATGATTTACGCGCATTCGGGAGACGAATTGTATGTAAATCTTTTCATCCCTTCGCGCTTGAACTGGAAGGCGAAAAACACCGAAATCGTACAGGAGAACATATTTCCCGATAAAGCCGAGACACAACTAACTATTAATCCCCAAAAAGCAAGGGATTTCACCCTGCAATTGCGCTATCCGGCATGGGTAGAACAGGGAGCATTGGTGGTGAAAATTAACGGGAAAGTCTATCCTGTCGGGCAAAATCATGGGACTTATATTCCTATTCGCCGGAAGTGGAAGAAGGGCGATAAACTCAGCGTGTATATGCCGATGAATTTGAAGGCGGAACAGTTGCCCGACAAATCGAATTATTACGCATTCATTTATGGGCCGGTTGTTCTGGCGGCTAAAACAGACACAACAGCTATGCAGGGGCTTTTTGCAGACGATAGTCGCGGCGGGCACATTGCATCCGGCAAACAAGTAGCCCTGAAAGATATGCCCATCATTGTGAGCGAAGCCGGCAAACTGGCTTCATTGCCTCAAGCTGTCTCTGATAAATCGTTAACATTCAGAATAAATACACTCTATCCCGAGAAATACAGCGCCGGATTGGAGTTGATTCCGTTTTTCCGCTTGCACGAATCGCGCTACATTGTTTATTGGCCACAAGCGACTGCCGGGGAAGTTGATTCCCTGCAAAAACAACTGGAAATAGAGGAACAGGAAAAAATAAAACTCGAAGCCATTACAATTGACAAAGTTATCTGTGGCGAGCAACAACCCGAATCGGACCACTTTATCCGTTCCGAGAACTCAAGCACAGGTTTTGTGGAGGATATTCATTGGCGCGAAGCCCGCGGTTGGTTCGGGTATCAACTGGCGAATAAAGATAAGCAGGCCAAGCAGTTGTATATTACCTATTTCAATCAGAGCAAGTCGCGGAATTTCGATGTGTATGTGAACGATGAAAAACTGGCTACATTGAATCTGGACGGAACAGACGGCGACAAATTACAAACGGCCACTTATCCGATTCCCGAAAGCGAAGTAACTAAAGAAACGCTAACAATCAGGTTTATAGCACATCAAAAATCGACTACGGCAAGAATAGCAACGGTCAGGGCGTTGAGTTCCAAGTTCAAGGTTCAAGTTCAAGGTTCAATGCCTTAAACGTTGAACGTTGAAACCGAAACCTTGAACATTAAACCTTAAGTTTCAAAATTCCTTCTTCCAACAAAATATCGGGATAATAAGACATCTTTGCCTTTCGGAGCGGCTCCAATCCCATGTCTTCCTCTCGGTTGATGTAGGTAAAACCCGATGCTTCGTGCTCGGCAAACTGTTGGTTTATAACAGTATATGCTCCATTCACGTTGCTAAAGGCTTTTTCGACATGCACCACGAAGGTGTCGTCCGTCAACCTTTCGCCGACCGAAAAAGCCAATAACTTTCCGTTGACGCGGATGGCTCCCGCTTTCAATCCCAGGTATTCAAGGTTTTCCAGCATGAGCTTGGTTGCAATGTAATCGTGTCTCAACGATATTTCGCCATTCGGGTTATTTTTGCACTCCCATGCGGTGAGCATGTGGAAGCATTCCATTGCATCCTCGTCCGAGCTAACCGGGCAGTATTCCCAGTCGGGATTCTCCTTTTTGAACCGGTTGATATGGTTGCGCTTACTTTGCAGTTTCTTTCCCGACAGTTGTATAAGCCTTTCGGAAAGGTAAATGTATTCGTCGTTATTCCGGTCGTGCATGTAATCGAAAACTCCGGGCATGGCCTTTTCTATCGCTTGCCACATGCGCGGAGTAACCCCTTTCATCAGGAAGGGGATGTTCAACTGCTTGGCCTCTTCTATGGTTTCGTTTATCGCTTCTTTCAAGGGCATTGCGCCTATGGGAATCATGTAATACACACGTCCGTCTGCTTCGTTGAAGCGGAGGAACAATGTGTTGTCTTTTATGGCAAACATGGTCTTGAACTTGGCCTTCCATGCATACATATTCGTAAAGCTGAAGTCGCAGGAGCGGTATGTATTCGACGCCAAACAGTCGTCTATCTCTTTTTTATCCGAAAGTTCTACTTGCTTAAAGTGAATCATAATATTTAATTACAAGTTATGCCACCCCTCCCCAGCTCTCCTCTCCAGGGAGGGAGTGTAAAAGCCTCCTCCTTTGGGGGAGGTTGGAGGGGGTGTTTCATTCAAACAACAAATATCCTGCCAGTCTGTCAATGTCTCTTGGCGTAAATTCAGGCGTTTGCTGCAAATCTTCGAGCGTTTTAATCGCTTTGCTTTGGCGCGATTCAACAATCGACTGAGCCTGCTTGTCGCTGATATAAGGATGCTTTGAAAGTTGCTGGAGGGTCAAACTATTTATTTTTAGTTGTTTAGGTTTCTTTCTCAGTTGGATGTAAGGCAACATTTTCTTCAATCGGGCGCTTGTAATACCCTCTATTTCTATCAGTTGATCAACCGACACAAAACCTCCCAGTTGATTGTGGTACTCCACTATCCGCTGGGCGTATTTATCACCTATTCCGGGTATCCTTTTTACGGTAGCGATTCCGGATCCGTTCAATTCTATTGTTTCACCATCGCTTAATTTTTTGGAAGCGGATGATGCTGTTTTCTTGGATTCAGGTTCTGCCGCCGTTTCTTCAGCCGGAGTAGGGGCTTGCTTACCGGTCAGGTTGTTTTGGAAAGTAGTAAATTCGGCGAATGCCTCATCTTGCTGCCTGATTACATCCTTCTCTAAAAAGGAATTGTAAAGGAAAGTAGCGCTCAAACAGAGAACAATTAAGACAAGCAATAATATTACCGCTCTTTTCTCGCTTTGCTGAAAATAAAAAAAGTCTTTCCACCCCAATTTCATAACGAGTAATCTGTTGTTTTTTTCGCTGTTTTTCGGACTTGTTTGCAAAGGTAATGAAAATAATAATGTGCCAATATGCCAATGTGAATAATGAGAATAATTATTCATGTCAGTAGAGGGGAGGCAACTCGTAGTCAATGGTCGCGGCACGCCACGACCCTACATTAATCTCATTATTCACATTGGCATATTAGTCTAATTGGCAAACCACCATTCGCTCATTCCCCGATAAATCCCGGATAAGCATACTGTCAGCAAAGCCTTTGGCTTTGAGCATGTCGATAACATTCTGCCCTTGCGAGGCGTTTATTTCGAAGTACAGCTTTCCGTTTGGCTTTAAAATCTGGGTGGAGATGTCTGCTATTCGCTCGTAAAAAAGCAGGGCTTTGTTGTCGGGGACGAACAACGCCAGATGTGGTTCGTAGTTCAAAACGTTATATTCCATGTTTTCCTTCTCCGATTCGAGGATGTAGGGCGGATTGCTGACTATAATATCGAAGGATTGTGCGTGTGGGTAATTGTTCAAAACATCCACTCTGTCAAATCTCACATCTGTGCCGTTTCTATCGGCATTTTTCGCAGCAACAGTCAGGGCCTCCGAAGAAATATCCCAAGCCAAAAGATTGAATGACGGGCTGTTCTTTTTTAACGACACGGCGATGGCTCCACTTCCCGTGCCAATATCCAGAACATCAATAGATTGGCCTTGGTTTTCGTTCAGGATGAGTTCCACCAATTCTTCCGTTTCGGGTCGTGGAATCAGCACATTTTTATCCACATAAAAGGGCAGCCCGAAAAATTCTGTTTCGCCTAGAATATATTGTATTGGTTCGGATTTTTTCAATCGTTCGACAATCTCTTCTACTTTTTTCGCTTGTATTGGGCTTATTTTCTTACTTTTGTCTATAAGAATCGCCGGAACAGAGAAGCCTGTTACCGATTGCATGACGATGCCTGCCAAAGACGAAACTTCATCTTTGGGATATAAATCGTTCAGATTCTTTTTTATGTATAAAATTGTTGATTGCACGATTGCAAATGTATAAAAAACATCGTAGTTAAAGAAATGGAGATGGATGAAAGATATATGCAACGCTGTTTGCAACTGGCCGGAAACGGCAGAGGCTATGTGAGTCCGAACCCGATGGTGGGCGCGGTGGTTGTGTGCGCCGGTAAAATAATAGGCGAGGGCTTTCACCGCGAATATGGGAAGGCCCATGCCGAGGTGAACGCAATTAACAGTGTGAAAGATAAATCGTTGTTGCAAAATTCAACTATTTATGTTTCGCTCGAACCGTGTTCGCATTACGGCAAAACGCCTCCCTGTTCGCAACTGATTATAGATTCAAAAATACCCCGGGTGGTGGTTGCCACGCTCGACCCGTTTCATAAAGTGTCGGGACGAGGGATAAAAATGCTTCAGGATGTCGGCATAGAGGTTGTTGTGGGGGTTATGGAACAGGAGGCCAGGGAACTCAATAAAGCTTTTTTTGTCTCCCAAACGCAAAACCGTCCTTATATTTACCTGAAATGGGCGCAGACAAAAGATGGTTTTATAGATAAACTCCGTGTTGCAGGCGAAAAACCCGAACCTACGCCTATTTCCAACGACTTTACACGCATGTTGGTGCACAAGCTACGCGCCGAGACACCGGCCATATTGATAGGCGCCAATACCGCCATAGTCGATAACCCATCGCTCACAACGCGTTACTGGTACGGAAAAAATCCCACACGGATTATCCTCGACCGGCAAAGACGAATCCCGCCAGACTATCGCATTTTTGACGATACGGTTCACACGCTTGTCTTTACCGAAACGGTTGATGTCGCCACTCAATTGGGAAAAAGAACCCAATTAGTCCCACTGAATTTCGATAAAAACAGCCTGAAAAACCTTTTAGCCGAGTTGAATAATCGAAAGCTGCAATCGCTGCTCGTAGAAGGCGGGCGCGAAGCGCTGCAAAGTTTCATCAATGCCGGTTTATGGGATGAAGCAATTATTGAAACTTCCGGCATGGAGTTTGGCGCAGGGGTATCGGCGCCGGATATAATGCTTGGTGAAGTTCGAGGTTCAAAGTTCAAAGTTTCGGGTTCAGGATTTTGTGTAGAGACATGGCGTGCGGCGACTGTATTTTAGCTGTCGTAGGGGCGAATCATTATTCGCCCGTTGCCGCGAATGGGTTGCAACGATGAATTTACACCTGTTTGGCGCAAGTTTTCAACTTGTGCCTGATATTCAGGTAGTTTTCATCATTTTCATTGTTTTATCAGAGCTGCTAAAGTTTCATTAAACTTATTCGCTGTGTCGCCTAATAATGCAAAAAATTCTTTATCTGCTGTTTCTACTGTAACTACGGCTTTTTTTATGATTTCTTTTCCTTGTTCTGTAATATCAATTTTCTTCGCTCTTGTATCGGTTAAATCTTCCTTTCTCTGAATTAAGCCTTTTTTCTGCAATGTTCTTAAAACAATAGAAGTTGTCATAGGGTCTATCTTTGAGTTTGACGACAAGACAATTTGTGTAACTTCTTGCCCGTGTAATTTCAACCAATGAAGACAAGTCAATAAAACATACTGAGGATGGGTCAGGTCATATTGTTTTAATGATTCTCTGATTTTGCGTTGCCACAAAGAGGTAACTTGCCACAATAAAAAGCCCGAACTATCTTCCGCGTTTTCTACGCTGAATGTATTGTCAATAGATTTCATTTTAAATAATTATTTTTTGCGCCGCCTTTATTTGTTCTATCATATCAGCAGGCAGGTCATTTACTATTTTTTGTGCTACAAGTTTGCGCCACAAAAAGCCTAGAATTCCAACGACCGTCATAGTTGTTGTAACTTTTAGTCCTTCAGGCATTTCTTCAAAAGTATGTTTGCCATACATTTTTGCTAAAGGAAAAATAGCGAGGTCTGTAAATTCTTGATTTTCGACAGTTTTATAAATTTTCATTTTGATTTTTGAATCGCCTTTTGGCTGAAAATAATAAACATTGCCTGCCTCAAATTTACCTTCCAAACTTGCAGATTCAATAGTTTTGTCCCACGTAGCCCAATTATTTACGTCCGACCATAGTTTCCACATTTGTTCTTTTGTAACCTCTTTGGTTACGATTGAATGAGATTTTGTCCACATAATTATAATTTTTAAATTAATAGATGAAATATTGTCGGCTGCAAAGATAATAAAAATAATATATGCATATATAATAAGTGTGCTTATTTTTTTCAATATCCCTGTTTGGCGCAAGTTTTCAACTACCGAAAGTTATAAACTAAATTATCGGCACAAGTTGAAAACTTGCGCCAAACAGGGGTAATCAATAATCAAGGGTTCAGACAATTGAACAGTTCGTGTGTAGAGACGTGGCGCGCCACGTCTCTACTGAGAGGTTCTGCAATGCATGGAGGATTGGCTCAGGCCGATTTACGCTCCGCTCCAATTGCGGGTCGGAGCCCGCAATGACAGGGAAAAAAGGGGCAACGCACGCGTTGCCCCTTAAGCATTATTGCCACATTATTCACATTGGCAAATTATTCCCATTCGTTTTATCTTTCCACAATATAATTCTTCACATTGTTGAAGAAATTATTCCCCCAGATGATTTTGCTGTTTGTTGCTGCGCAAAACAGGTTGGCCGGAACAATCTGGAAACAGTTATTGATAAGTACATTGTCCGAATTGGTTAATTCTACAATTGCTTTGTCTTCCAGTGGGGCTTTCGACCTCACATTGTTCAACACAATGTCTTTGCAGTCGGTGAATGCAAGCGAAGAGCCTTTTTCAACGGCGAAATCCACATTATGAAACTGGATATTGCAGGCTGTTTGAGCCGTAAATCCGTTTTTTGCCGACATGTTGATGTTGGAGAACGTAATTTCGGAGATAGGCATCTCGCTGATACCTGTTATGTAGCCTATTTTCTGTATATCGTTGCCTGTAATGTTGCTTATATGCACATTACGGAAGACAGGCGTGCGTTGCGAGATAGGTTCTTCCTGCGAATTTTTGTCGTAGAACAGGTCAAAAATAAAGGCGTTTTTCTGGATATTGTTCATCACTACGTTGTCCACTCGTATTTCTTCTACTACTCCGCCTCTTCCTCTCGATGCTTTTAAGCGGATTCCCGCATCGGTTCCGTTAAATACGCAATTCGAGATGGCTACTTTTTTCACGCCGCCCGACATTTCGCTTCCTATCACTACTCCGCCATGACCCGAGAGCATGATGCAGTTGCTGATAGTCAGGTTTTCGCAAGGACGGCTGTAATTTCTGCCGTCTTCGTCCCGTCCCGATTTAATGGTGATGCAATCGTCGCCAACGCTGATAAAGCAGTCGGAGATGCGCACATTGCTGCACGACGATGGGTTAATGCCATCAGTATTGTGCCCTTTCGGATTTTGGGAAGGGTTGTTTATTGTTACGCCATGAACGACAATGTTATCGCAACCTTCGGGATTAATCGTCCAGAATGGCGAGTTGACAATCGTGATTCCCTGAATAAAAATGTTTTTACACTCAAGGAATTGGATGAAAGGCGGACGGAAGAACTTCCGTTCCAATGTTTTTTCGTAATAGGGCGAAACGTTGATATTTTTATTTGCTTCCAGCCATTTTTTTTGCAAGTCGTTTGTGGTGGCGGTTTTTCCGGTTTTGTTTATTTCGGCAATAATCCGCAGCGATTCTTTCCACCATTTAAGTCCTTGTCCGTCTATTTTTCCCCGGCCTTTGATAGTAATGTTTTCGGCATCTTTTGCATAAATGAGGGGCGACAGGCTGTTCATAAAAACGCCTTCCCAACGTACCTTTACAAATGGCAGGTATTCCTCAAAGTTGTCGGAGAACTTTAGCGTCGACCCCGATTCCAACTCCAGGGTGATGTTGCTTTTCATGTGGATGGATGCGGTAAGATAATCTCCTGCCGGAAAATAAATAGTACCGCCGCCTTCGCTGGCCGCTTTGGTAATTGTTTCGTTGATGAGGGTTGTACACGATTTTTTCCCTGTACTATCGGCGCCCAATAATTGCATATTGTAAATCTTCGCCTGTAATGGTATCAGAACGAAAGACGATAGCGCCAGTGATAAAAAGATTTTTTTCATATTTAGTGTGTTGTTAGTTACAAGTTTCGGGTTGAATATTTTGGGTTTAGCGGGTTCCAGTTGTCGCATCCTTTCAATACGTTTTCTATGGTATATTTTTTGGCCTCTTCGGGCCTTAGTATTTTTATCCAATTGGCTCGTTCGGAGGTGTTTGCTCCTTTTCCGGTGTTGTTGTATTCCATGTAACGGGCTGTTTTTTCATTTTCGGGATTTCGCCAGTTGTCCCAGCCTTTGAGTCGTATTCCTTCGGGCAGTTCGCAGTTCATAAACAGCGTCATGGCATACGCGCGCCAGGGCCGTCCCAGATACACTTCGGTAGTTCCTTTGTCCAGTACTATTTTGCAACGGTTGAGGATATACCCGAATTCGATTTTTTCGGGCGTATTGGCGGCTGTTATGTAGGAGTTCTTTTTGCAAAGAATCTCGCAGCCCTCGAACCAGCAGGTGGACGGGCCGAATATGAAATCGGTAGTTCCTTCGATGTGGCAATTTTCAAAGTATTGCCTCATGCCTTCTCTTCCGGCATAGATGGTATCCTGATGACCGAGGAAGCGGCAATTACGGAATATCACCCTGTCGCCTTCTACATGCAGGGCAACGGCCTGTCCCAGCGGGAGGGAAGAGTTTTCTACCGTCAGGTTTTCCAGCGTTATATCGTTGCCTCGTATAATGAAGGTATGACTGCGGAAGGTGCCCATTTTGTTGATATTGGCATGGTCGTCGTAGGTGATGATGGTTTTTTCTACATCTTCGCCTATCAGTTTCACATTGCATACATGGGTCGGCAGCTCAAGCTTTTCCTTGTAAATGCCGGCATGGATGAATATGGTAACTGTTCCGGCAGGATTGAATGCCCTGACCGAATCAATGGCCTGCTGAATATTCCGGAAATGCCCCCGGCCGTTCCTATCGACAACAATATCGTAGTTCGTCTCGTTGCAGAATCCGGCAAGGACGAATAGTAACAGTACGGTGGTGATAAAAAAACGCTTATTCATTACTTCACTTTGTTTATTTCGTTGACTATACTGTTCAGATAAACTTCGAGGTAGGTGTATCCATTCTCGTCTTTGTCGGTGGCTTTTTTCGCCGGATAACAGGCTTTCAGCCAGCAATCGGGTATTCCGTCTATATCGGCATCCACAGCTACTTCATCGGGCGTATAAGTGTAATCGTCCCATCCGCCTACATCGTTTTGCGAATCAATATGACCGGGTTTTGTTTTCTGGTTGCCCGACGCCCTGACCGGACTGAGCCCGTTTAGGGTTTCGTGCATAACACGTTCATCGTCTTTATCTCTCCGGTAGCTGGCTCCTGCACCGGCCAATACTTTTCGGTAGGCCGTTTGGGCGTCGTCGGTGTTCACGTATGGGACTTCAAATGCTGCCGTTGCCAGCAATTCTTTTTTGTCTTTTGTTGCCGGACGGGGTTGCAGCCCCAGCGTGTTGTCTTTTGTAACCGCTTCGCTGCCATCCATATAGTTTCCGCTCAGGTAGAAAACGCCCCATACTCCGGCTATTTGCTTGTTGGTTCCGTCATCGGCATTGGGCGAGAAAATCCGGTCGCGCGCCAAGGATGTTTCGGTGGGTTTGTAGTAGTTATTGATGAAGTTGTAGCTCCCGCCTTCGCCGGCATAACCGCTGTTTATCCCCCAGTCGAAGATGACATTGTTCCTGAAATCGACAAGTTCCAAATCGGGACGGTTCGTGTAACGGCTGCCGCACATGCGGGGATTACGGCTGTCGTGGTGGGCTAACAAATTGTGGTGGAACGAGGCCTTGTATCCGCCCCAAATGCCGCCATAACCGTGGTTCCCTTTTTTATGAACCGAACCGCGCAGGCTCTCGGCCAAAATACACCACTGAAGCGTAAAGTTTTCGTTGTTGTAGAAAGAGGCGCATTCGTCGGTACTCCAACTCATGGAGCAATGGTCGATAATAATATTCTTGTGCCTCAACCCCGACAGGGCGTCATCCTGCACCTCTCCGCCCGATAAATCGCCCATTCGGAAGCGGATATAACGGATGATGACATTATCGCCATCCACTTTGCTGGTATTGTCGGCTATGCAAATACCCTTGCCCGGAGCGCTTTGTCCGGCAATAGTGGTATTCGACGAGATGCGCAGTACATCCTTCAAGCGGATAATACCTGCCACCTTGAATAAGATAGTTTTTGCCTTGTCGTGTTTAAGGCACCAGCGGAGCGAGCCTTCTTTCAGCGCTTCGTTTCCTTCATTATTATCTTCGAGTGTGTTGACGTAATATACTTCGCCTCCACGTCCTCCGGTTGTGTACATTCCACCTCCTTCGGCGCCTGGGAAGGCGAGCGTTTGTGCCTGACAAAGCGCCAGGCCCAGCATAAAAATACAGCTGGTAAAAAGTGTTTTTTTCAATAACATTTCAAATATAGTTTATTTATTCAGTAAAATACTAAGCATGATAAATGGCCCCGTTGCTTTGGGGTCGTTATCCCGAATGGGTTCGGAGATATAGTACTCGAAACTGCCGTCGCGATAGACTTTTTCTCCTCCCAATCCCGAAACCGAACAGCCGTCGGTGATGGACAGGCTACCATCCGCTTCTTTTTTCAGGAAGCGTTTGATGTATTGTTTGTAGGCTTTTTCGCCTTTCTTCTTGTAGCTTTTATCCAGATAGCCTTTTTGTGCACCCTTCACCCAGGTATATATAAACATGGCCGAGGCGCTGGACTCAACATAGTTGCCTTCGCGGCCTCCCATATCGGTAACTTGCCACCACATACCGCTTTCAGGGTCGCGGAAGTTTTCTACCGAGCGGCATAGGTTTTGCAGGATAGAGATTATTTCGCCGCGCTTCGGATGGTCTTCGGGCAGAAAATCCAACACATCTACTATGGCCATCATGTACCAGCCAATGCTTCTCGACCAAAAATTAGGCGACAGGCCGGTTTCGGGATTAGCCCATTTTTGTTGGCGGCTTTCGTCCCAGCCGTGGTAATACAGTCCGGTTTTGCTGTCGTAGAGGTATTTGCGCACGTCGGTTATTTGCAGGGCGACATCATCGTACAACTCCGGTTCGTCGAACCAGCGGGCATATTCGGCCAGAAACGGACAGGCCATATAAATGCCGTCGAGCCACACCTGATGGGGGTATATTTTTTTGTGCCAGAAACTGCCCTCTTTTGTCCGGGGATGCGTTCTCATCTGATCGCGCAACGACATAATCGCCTTTTTCAGTTTCGGGTCTTTTGTCTGGTTGTAGATGGGGAACAGCATTTTGCCCGAGTTGATGCGGTCAACGCTGTATTCTTCGGGTTTGTATGTTTTTATCTTGCCGTCGGTCGAGACCATCAATTCGGCAAAATCGTAGGCGTAATTGTAGTACTTTTGGTCGTTGGTCTTTTTCCAGGTTTGCAAAACAGCCTGCAATACCAGTCCATGACAATAGTTCCACTTGGGTTCCTTCGAAAAATCAAGCATCCAGGCCTCGGGATTCCTTTTCATTTCCGAATCGGTCATGCGAACATAATATTTCTCACCGGCTACAACCGGCAGAAGAGAAAGGGCAAGCAGAAAGGTTAATAATGTTTTAAATTTCATTCTTTCGATTTTTGTTTTACTTTTGTGTGGTTACACAACTAGCACATTTATTGCGTAAAGATACTTATAATCAATTATATGACAAATTTTTACTGCTATCTGTAACCTATCAGACGTAATTGAAGCGCAATTTAGCCCTCATTTTTATTTTAGAGAGGTGTTAAAGTATTTTATATAGGGGGATAAATTGATTTATAGAATTATTAACAGCCGTTTTTGCGAAAACTGGCTTATTTTTGTATAAATGATATTAAGACACGCCAATCATGAAAATTAAACACATTAACCTGTTCCTGTTTTTTATAGCTGTTTTTTCCCTACCCTCTTTGGGGCAGCCCAAGTGCTTTTTCGAGCATTATGGGGTGGAAGATGGCTTGCCTCAAAATTCCATTATGGATATTATGCAGGACAGCAAAGATTTTATGTGGTTCTCGACATGGAATGGACTTTGTAAATTCGACGGCTACAATTTTTATACCTACCTCATACAGCAGGGCGACAAGCAGATTAAGCGAAGTAATCGCATCGACCTGATCCGGGAAGACAAATATGGTTATATATGGACATTGCCATACGACAGGGAGCCGCTTCGATTCGACCCAAGCACCGAAAAATTCGTAGGACTGGAGGCTTTGGACGAATACAAGAATCTGTCGTTTACCGGCACAAATATTATTACTGCAAAATCGGGGAAAGTGTGGCTTTTGTCCAACGAAATGGGATGTATTTGCGTGTTGGATTCTACATTCAGCAACACAGTAGCATTCAATAGCCAAAACGGTAAAATCCATGCCAATAAAATATATACCGTGTATGAAGATGAAAATCTCAATTCGTGGATATTAACCGACAACGGCCTCTACCTCTTTTCGGCCAACGGCGAAAAAGTAAACGATTTGTTTTTTGAGAAAGAAAATCCGGCCAGCCAGCCGGCGCAAAATTTCTATTCGGTGATGGAACTGAAAAATCAAATATGGTTCAGTTCCGACAACGGACGCATTTGGATATACGATAAAAAAGACGAACTGTTTACGCTTCTGGAAGTGAAAACAACGTCCAAAATACACACTATCAGGAATATCAACGACACTCAGGCGCTGATTGCCACCGGCGAAGACGGCTTCTTCATCTACAACCTGTCGCTAAAGACCTTTGAAAAATACAACATGTTCACGCTGCCCGGTATGCGTTCCAACGAAATCATATCGTGCTACATCGACCGCGCGAAAAATATCTGGCTGGAGTTGAATTGCTTTGGCGTTTCAAAATTCGATTTGGAATCTAAAACAATCAAGCATTTCGAGATGAAGATAGAAAGCAAGATACTGAACGTGTTTCCACCCAATTTCTATATGCTCGAAGATAAAGAGAATCGCCTCTGGGTGCATCCCCGCGGTGGCGGATTTTCGCTCTACGATGCGGCAAATGATGAACTGGTTCCGTTCTATAACGAACTTTTTTCGCCCTCGTGGCGCTTCTCGAATGTGGTGCAGGTGGCATTCTCCGACAGGCAGGGCAATTTATGGCTGAGCACACGCTCGCACGGGCTCGAAAAAATCATCTTCAACAACGACGTGTTTAACTCGACCATTGTCGATAACGATGTGTATTCGACCATCAACAACGATATTCGGGCGATGCTGGAAGACGATAACCAAAACTTGTGGGTATCGACCAAAGGCGAAAAAATATATGTCTATGACAGGGACAGAAACAATCTTGGTTATTTATGCCAGTCGGGGCGAATTGATGGCGATACGCCTCTCACCGGCATTTGTTACTGTATCATGCAGGATGCCGACAAAAATATCTGGATAGGAACAAAGGGCGAAGGCCTCTACAAGCTGACGCCGACCGAAGACCCGGAATTCTTTAAAATAAAACAGTTCAAAAACAGCCCGACGAATTTGTACAGCCTGAGTAGCAACAATGTTTACTCCATCTTTCAGGATAAAAAAAGGCGAATATGGGTAGGCACTTACGATGGCGGACTTAATTTGGTGGAAGACGGCTCCGAACGATTTATAAATTATAAAAACAACCTGAAAAATTACCCCACACAATACGGTTCGCAAATCAGGATTATTTCGGCGGACAAATACGGGAATATTTGTGTTGGGACTACCTTGGGCTTAATCATGTTCTCGCCCAATTTCAAATCGGTCAATCAGATTGCCTATAAATCGTATATTAAGGTATTGAACGATAAAAACAGCTTGGGCGGCAACGATGTGTATGATATTTGTACAACACGCAACGGCGACACCTATATTGCCACCTTCGGCGGGGGCGTCAACCGGATAATAGAAGTTGGCAAAGATGGTTTTCCGACTAAATTTACTTCTTACGGCGTGAAGGATGGACTGCCTTCGGATGTGATTCTGACGATTGTTGAAGACAGTAAGAGCCGCTTGTGGATTGCAACGGAAGGAAACCTGACCCGCTTCGACCCCGATAAAAATTCGTTTGAAACATACAGCGAGGTGAGCCGCTTGATAAAAGGACAAACTTTTTCGGAAAACGCCCGTTGTGTAGCCCAATCGGGACAGGTATTCTTCGGATTCTCCAAAGGATTTATCACCATCGACCCCGACAAGGTGAATACCAATACTTTCAAGCCCTATATAGCGCTCACTAAATTGAAAATCGCCAATCAGGATGTGGCCATTGGCGAAGACTCGCCGCTGAAAGAAAATATCGACAATATTAATTATATTAAATTAGACCATACACAGAATTTTATAAGTATAGAGTTCGTCGCCCTCGACTACCTCGACCCACAACGGATTATCTATGCCTATAAATTGGACGAATTCGACAAAGACTGGATCATAGGCCAAAAACAACGAACCGCCAATTATACCAACCTGTCGCCGGGCAGCTACACCTTCAGGGTGAAATCGACCAACAGCGACGGGATATGGATGGAGAACGAACACATCCTGAAAATAGAAATAACACCCTCGTTCTGGCAAACCGGATGGGCTTATTTGCTCTACACACTTTTAATAGGCGTTGCTGCTTATGTCGTCCTGAATATCTTTTTCTCTTTCTATCGGTTGGAGAACAAAGTAAAACTGGAGTACGAGCAAACAGAAATGAAGACCCGTTTCTTTACCGATATTTCGCACGAAATACGCACCCCTTTAACCATGATTGTTTCGCCGGTTGAGCACATTCTCGAAAACGAGAAAATTCCCGAAGAGATAAGAACGCAATTGCAGTTGGTGCTGAAAAATGCCAACCGGATGCTGCGGATGGTAAACCAGATTCTCGATTTCAGAAAAATACAAAAGAAAGACCTGAACATTCAGGAAACCGTAATCGCTCCTTTTGTAAGGGAAATATGCAACAACTTTCAGGAAATTGCCGAGGAACGTAGAATAAACCTGATAATCAACAACCAGATTGGAGACGAAAAATTGTGGATCGACCGCGATAGTTTTGAGAAATTGCTCTTCAACTTGCTGTCCAATGCCTTCAAATATACGCAATCGGATAAAACAATAGAAGTCAGCCTCTCGAACGAAAAACGCGATAACGCGGTTGCCCTCACCGTGAGAGACCAGGGGAAAGGGATGAGCAAGGAAATTCTGAACAAACTGTTTACCCGTTTTGCCTCCTTCAACAAAGACAAGAATAAACCAAGCACGGGCATTGGCCTTTCGATAGTGAAAGAAGTAGCCGACAAACACCACGCTAAAATATTGGTGGAAAGCGAAATTACCCGGGGCAGTTGTTTTACGGTGTTGTTTAATAAAGGCGCCAACCATTTTAAAGATGATCAGGGCATCACTTTTGTGCACGAGCAAACACAGGAACAGGATGTGCTAGAAGACGCCGAACAAGCCGATTTAATCGAAGAAATTGCTGCGGAAGACGATACTTTGCGGAAGAAAGACAGGCAACTGATTTTGGTGGTGGAAGACGACGAGGACCTGAGGCGGTTTATTACAACCATGCTGCATCCTCACTACAATGTGCTTGAAGCTCCCGATGGAAAAGTCGGTTATGACCTGGCCATCAAAAAAAATCCCGATTTCATTGTGAGTGATATAATGATGCCCGAAATAGATGGCGTGGAACTCTTGCGGAGAATAAGAGCCAATGGAATCACCAGCCACATACCTTTTATATTGCTGACGGCAAAAAGCAATATGGAAAGCAAAATAGACGGACTTGAATACGGCGCCGACGATTACATCACAAAACCTTTCAGTGTGAAGTACCTGCGTGCACGCATCGATAACATCATCCTGCAACGCCAACGGCTTTACCGGATTTTCAAGGACAGCGACTTTTTGTATTTTTCGCCTCTTGAGGATAAACACGAGGACGAACACACCATTACTTCCCGGGACGAACTGTTCCTGCAAAAGGTGAGGGCCGAGGTGGAGAATAACATCGACGACAGCAACTTCCTTATTGATAATCTGGTGGTGAACTTGGGCATGAGCCGGACGGTGTTCTTTAAAAAACTCAAAAGCCTCATCGGTATTTCGCCCATCGACTTTATCCGCGATATAAAAATAAAACATGCCGCCAAACTGCTCGATACCCACCGGGAATATACAGTGAAAGAAGTGTCGTTTATGATAGGTATGCTGGACGTAAAATACTTCACCCGCTGCTTCAAAGCCATCGTAGGAATGACCCCAACCGAATACCGCAATTTGAAGAAACGCAATGGCTGAGGCTGATGGGAATAATGAGAATAATGTGCCAATATGCCAATGGGACTAATGTAGAGACGTGGCGCGCCGCGTCTGTATGGCGATATGTAAAAACCGCATTCCGAATACTATTCGGGATGCGGTTTTTATAACGTACGACGAGCGTTTCTGCTTACTTTATCACCACCTTTTTGGTAGCCACTTCCTTGCCCATCAACAGCCTGACGTAGTAGATACCCTGGGGTAAATCGGACCGGTTGATATTTACCGCCTCCGCATCGCAGCTGGTTTTGCCCAGCATACCGCCCGAGGCATTGTAAATCTCCACCGTGTAGGGCTGTACCTCGCCACTCAAAGCTACCGTGAAATTCCCGTCATTGGGATTGGGATATACGGTGAAATCGAACTTCTCGGTCGGATTTTGTGTGGTTACTGCTTCTTCCAGCGAGGTGGCTATTTCGGGATCATCTACAACTTTGGCGGATAGGAGGCTGGGGGAAGCTTGTGCCGCCGTGATGGTTACATTGGAACCCTGTTTTGCCCAGAAATCGGGGCCGATGGTTACGCCGTGCTGGGAATTGATATTAACGGTAGTATTGGGATTTATTGTTGTATTGGTTATATTGATGGTGCAGCCGGTAACGGTAAACTGGTTGTGGAATAAAATGGGGCTATAGGTTCGGTTGTTGATATAGATGGTGTTGCAAGCAAATTGCGTGCCAACACCAACGGCATACCAAGCATTAGTTACTGCTACCACTTCAGGAGAATTTGAACCATATAAATTGACGGCAGCTTGAATGGTAGCAAGTCGAGCGTCAGGATATTGAGCTGTTGGGAACAAACTGCATTCACCGGCAAATGCTATCTTTTGAGCCTTAGTTATACCGATGCCCGATAGTGAATATGAATCCCCTAAATCATTCGTACCACTACCACCTTCCGTCAAAAGATAAAACCAATGGCTTAATACGGTTGAGTTATAATGTTCTTCTCCACTTGTGCTCCAATAATTACCGTGATATGTGTCAGGGTGTTGCCCTTCCATAGCAGTAGTACTTTTGGGATTTTGCAGGTTTCGTAAACAAGTATATGCCGTTGTATTGTATAATTCTTCGCCCATTAACCACCGTTGTTTGCTTGGGGCAGCCCAATATTCTACACAAGCGCCCCAAATATCGCTAAAACCTTCATTTAAAGCGCGGGTCTCGTATGAACTTGAACTTGGAATTCCAACAACATGCTGAAAAATACCGTGTCCAAGTTCGTGAGCGCAAACATCCAATGCAACTAATGGCTTAAATATATATCCATTTCCGTCTCCATACAACATATACTTTCCGTTACCATTCCAATATGCATTCGATTCACCATTTGGATAACTGGAAGGATCACTGTTATAATGCACATAACTAATTACACGCAAACCGTTACCGTCAATACTGTTCCTGTTAAAAACAGTTTTCCAAAAGTCCAAAACTTTTTCAGCTCCCCAATGAACGTCTAATGCTTGTTTGTCTTGACTAAAAGACCCCCAATTGCCGCTTGTCCAATTTGTAGAACTATTGGTAAAATCTGTGGCAGTTGAAACATTAGAAGAATTATGAGCATTGAATGTTTGAATTGATACGCCATTTCTTGTTTCTCTCAATCTAACGCTCCCCGAGTAGGTGTCGCCAACAACAGTTTGTGTGCCGCTAAGCAAGGTTTGAGCCGTACAGCTAACATTTGCATCCAATATCAACGGAACATCATCTATCACGCTGCCATTATTGGCATCTATATAGATTAACTGTTCGTTTTCAGGAATCATCGAAGCAATAGTAAATTTCCACGATAAACGATATGTATTTGTACCGCCTAAATAATCTTTGGAAATAACCAACTCTCCTGTTGGATAATAGGTTGCATTGACATTATTGGTAATTTGTTTTATAAACGCTTCTGCTCCGGTATCTTCCCATTTGTATTTTGTGGCGTTTACATAGTTTAAAGCATATCCCAATGCTTGTTGTTCGCTTAAAGCAGGCATTACCGACGATAAAGAAATAGTTGGAAAATCGCCATTGATGTATTCAATGTTACCACCTTTGCTGTGTGTCAGATATTGTGCATCTTCAACCCTGATACCGTTATAGTATTGTTGAAATCTTTTATGCGTAATACCCATTTCATCCGTATTTTCTTTGAGTTTCACAAATCCATCATTTACAGTAGCGCTCAATACTGATTTTAAAAATACGGTATCATTCTGAACGGTTAAACCCTGCCCCGTTTCAGGAAAGCGTGCAAACCTGATTACTCCATCTGCACCTCTTTGTATATCAAACGCATCGTCGATTTGCGCATTGGTAATGCTACAAAAAGCAATTAATATTAAAGTTATAATGCCCTGTTTCATGCTTTTAATTGTTGGCTCTTGTTAAATAATACCATATTGGCTCAGACATATCTTCGTGGTAAATCAAAGTGTCATTTTTGATGAAATCAAAAAATATCTCCATGGGCTGCATCATGTAAATAGAATCAGGAGAACCTGTATATATGGCATGTTTTTTCCAATAATACATATATGTTTCTGTCTTTCCATTGCCACTAATAATATATCTCTTGTCAGCCGTAAATTCAAAAGTATAGCCGTCATAATGATGATGAATATAATTGGCAGCAAGCCCACCTATCCCATACACACAAATCCATTTTCCCTGTATGTAGTTTTGAATGGTAAGGGAATCTTTGCCGTAAAGTCTTATGTTCTGTGGCAATGTATTTTCTTCCTTATCACATCCTGCCATTCCAGTAGTCAGGACAAAAAGGGCTGTCAATATAAATATTATCTTTTTCATAATTCGTATATTTTTATTTGTTTATTAATCCGTTTACTTGTATTCGTAAATTAAAAAATTTGCAACTTTTGGTAGTTGAAAACTACCTGAATATCAGGCACAAGTTACAAACTTGCGCCAAACGAGGTTTAATTTTGAGATTTCACTAAAAAATAGGTCATCGGTTCGCTCATAAATGCATCTGAATATATCAAAGTATCATTCCTGATTTCTTCAAAAAGCATATCCAAAGACGTCCCAATTAGTTGCATTATACAAATAGAGTCTGTATATATGGCATATTTCTGCCAGTAATACATAAGTGTATGTGTCGTTCCATTGCCACTGGTAATATATTTCTTGTCAGCCGTAAATTCAACAGTACAATCATCACAATAATGATAACTATAAGCAATCCCGCCGCCTACACTATACACAAGATCCCATTTCCCTTGTATGTAGTTTTGAATGGTAAGGGAATCTTTGTCGTAAAGGCTTATGTTCTGTGGCAATATATTTTCTTCCTTATCACATCCTGCCATTCCGGTAGTCAGGACAAACAGGGCTGTCAATATAAATAATATCTTTTTCATAATTCGTATATTTTAATTTGTTTATTAATCCGTTTACTTGTATTCGTAAATTAAAAAGTTTGCAACTTTTGGTAGTTGAAAACTACCTGAATATCAGGCACAAGTTACAAACTTGCGCCAAACGAGCATTAGCAATGCTGCAAAAGGCAATTAAAATTAAAAGTATAAGATTTCGTTTCATGACTGTTTAATTTTGAGATTTCACTAAAAAATAAGTCATTGGCTCGCTTATAAATGCATCTGAATATATCAAAGTATCATTCCTGATTTCTTCAAAAAGCATCTCAAAAAGCGTCCCAATTGGCTGCATTATGCAAATAGAGTCAGTAGAGCCTGTATATATAGCATATTTCTGCCAATAATACATAAGTGTATGTGTCGTTCCATTGCCGCTGGTAATATATTTCTTGTCAGCCGTAAATTCAACAGTACAATCATTAAAATAGTGTATATAATTGGCCGCAATCCCCCCCTTAGCATACACAAGATTCCATTTCCCTTGTATGTATTTTTGAATGGTAAGAGAATCTTTGCCGTAAAGGCTTATGTTCTGCGGCGATGTTTCCTCTTCCTTATCACATCCAGCCATTCCAGTAGTCAGGACAAACAGGGCTGTCAATATAAATAATATCTTTTTCATAGCCTTATTTTATTCGTTTATAGAAAAATATCAATGGTGTTCCCAATGATAGGGATGTGATGCCCTTAACATGTTTCAATATCAGCTTGTTGTAGTTATCTTCAAACTTATACTCATATCCATGCATTTGTGTTTTTTCGTCAAATAGCTGACCGACATGATAATAGTATGTCTTAAATAAACACGAGTCTATGCTGTATTTTACCTGTAGTCCGGGGTGCTCTGCAAATGTGCCTGGTTGAATAATAGAATCAGGAAGATATTCCACGTACCCGCCCGAAGATACCTGTTGTATTTTATCTTCCGATGGACCCTGAGCAATCAATCGCCACTTACCTAAAATGGCTTCTTGGGGCGTATCATAATGTCCAGGCGCTTCTATCTTTTCATCATCCCCGCATCCAGCAACACCCATTGCCACAAAAAACAGGGCAATAAAAAACATATATATCTTTTTCATAATCAATCCTCCCTATTTGTTTTTCAATTCTTTCATTTCAAGTTCCAATGTCTGTATTTTATCATTCTGCTGAATAACATACAGCGTCAGTTCTTCAATTTTTTGCAGCAGCTTTACCTGCAATACGCCCAAGTCGGTGTCGCCGCTTGTCATCTCGGCGGCAGAGGGTATCTCGGGCAAATGCTTGTTTTCCTTGATAAAGTCCTGCACTTCGTTAAGCGATTTTAGCTGGTAGTTGGGTTCAAAAACAAAGTCGGCGCCTGTGTTGAGGTTTACTTTTATTTCCCTTGCCCTGAGCGTGCCGTTCACATCCAGCTTGTAGTAGGGGTTGTCGGTGCCGATGCCTACTTTGTCTCCAATTGTCATGA
>NZ_BAAHWV010000036.1:0-26276 GCF_054601255.1 Viscerimonas tarda
GTTGCCCTCGCTGGGCAACTGTTAATTCCAGTTTCTTTATCTTTCCCATTCCTAATTGTATATACCATACTAGAACGGAAAGACAAACTAAATATTTTATACAAACTAATTATGAACACTTACTTAAAAATCAAAAAATATGAATTGTTTCAATAAACAAAGAAAAAGGCTCTGCGGGTTTGTTACCATTGGGTTGTGTGTTGCGGCATTGAGCGCACAGGCTCAGGTAACGCTGTCGGGGATTGTAAAAAGCGAATCCGACAAAACAGCCGTTCCGTTTGCCAACGTAATAGTCAAGACCGAAAAGGACAGTCTTTTTGTGCTCGGAACAATTACAAACGAAGAAGGGCGTTTCTCGCTTGCCGGTATCAAATCGGGGAATTATACGCTGGAAGTATCATGTATGGGATACCTCGCACACCGGGTTCCGGTATATCTCGGCAACCTCTCCAACTATTTGGACTTGAATACTATTGAGCTGAAAGAAAATCAACACCTGCTGTCTGAAATCGTGGTTACGGCACGGCAATCGGAGGTAAGCGGAAAATTGGACAAGAAAGCCTACTCCCTCGAAAACAACGTCAGCCAAAGCGGAGGGTCTGTTTTGCAAGCCATGCAGAATCTTCCGGGCATTACCGTTCAGGACGGAAAAATCGAATTGCGCGGCAATGATAAAATAACAATTCTGATGGACGGAAAACAAACCGCCATTACCGGGTTCGGCGACCAGAAAGGATTGGACAATATTCCCGCATCGGCAATCGACCGTATTGAAATCATTAATAATCCTTCATCCAAATACGACTCCAACGGCAGCGCCGGAATCATCAACATTATCTACAAGAAAACCGACCGCGAAGGCTTTAACGGGAAAGCGGGCATATCCACCGGAATGGGCGCTTTGTGGGAGCGAAAGAAAAATCTGCCCGATATTCGCCCACAATACGCCGGAACGCCCAAAGTCAATCCCTCTCTGTCGGTCAATTATCGGAAAGAAAAGGTCAATCTCTTTTTTCAGGGCGATTATTTATATACCGAAACGCTGAATAAGAATGAATATATTACACGTACCTATTCGGACGGAAACATTGTGCGCAGCCAGCTCCAGCGAAACCGCGACACGCATTTTACTACCCTGAAAACGGGTGTTGACTGGGATATTGACCCAAACAACGTTCTTGCCGTATCGGGATTATACGGCAGTGAGAAACTGCTTGACTACGGCGACCAGCCTTTTTTTAACAGCGACCTTACGCAACGCCGTCGTTTGTGGAAATTTATCGAAGACGAATTGAAAACGACCGTCATGGCTACTGCCGCCTACCGGCATAAATTCAAGGAAGCGGGACATTTGCTGAATGTGGGCTTCAACTACACTTTCCACCGTGAAGATGAAAAATATTTTTTCGACAATATACTGACCGTTGCCAAAGGGTATGACTGGTATAAACTCATTTCGGACGAGCAGGTAATGGATTTCAATGTTGATTACATAAAACCGCTGAAAAACGGACGGTTGGAAACGGGCGTCAAATTCCGCAAAAGAGATATACCCACCGATATGCAGTTCCATGCCGACAAAGACACAACCGCCTTTGATGTTGCCGCCGGAGGAAAAGCCACTTACAAGGAACTTATCCCTTCCCTGTATGGAAATTACGTATATGAAAGTCAACACTGGGAAGCAGAACTCGGTTTGCGTGTCGAATATGTGAATCTGAAATACGAAGTAAACCCGAATCATCCGACCTACAAAAGCGACGGCTACAATTATATCGAACCTTTCCCGACTGTTCGTTTGGCATACAAGTTCAATGAACGGAATAAAATCAGCTTTTTTTATAATCGGAGAGTTGACCGCCCGAACGAAGTGGATATCCGTATTTTCCCCAAATATGACGATGCGGAAATCGTCAAGGTAGGCAATCCGGCTTTGCACCCGCAATTTACTCATTCCGCCGAACTTGGATTTAAGACCTCCTGGAACACCGGCAACTGGTATGGAGCGCTCTACCACAAAATCACGGACGGAACGATTACCCGCATTTCGACCGCCGTTTCCGGCAATGATTTAATATACGCCATATTTCAGAACGCAGGGAGAAGTTACAACAGCGGATTTGAAGCGATACTGACACAGGATTTTTCAAAATTCTACACCGCCAATCTGAACGGTAATATCTACTACAACCGGATTAACGCCTTCACGGTGGAAAACAAGTATCCGATTCAGCATACTTTTTCAGCCGACCGGCAAAATATGTATTCCGGCAACGTAAAGTTGAATAATCTGTTTCGTCCGGGCGCTCAATTTGAAATGCAGGTATCAGCCGTCTGGCTGGCTCCCGACATCATCCCTCAAGGAAAAATTAAATCGCGGTTTTCTTTAGATTTGGGCTTGAAGAAAACCATTCAGAAAGACAAGGGAGAGTTGATTTTAAGCGCTACGGACTTGTTGAATACGATGGTTATCCGCAAAGAGATTCAAGGAGATACATTTAGTTATACACTCCACGATTATTATGAAACACAAGTGGTGCGAATAGGGTATAACTATAAATTCTAATCTACAATCATTATGAATCCAAAAAATATCATCATTTGTATATTATTATTTTATCCGTTCTTCGGAAACGTTGCCTCGTTGCAGGCGCAAACTACCAACACTTACCGGATTAGTTCGGATTCCATACCGCGAATCATCCATCAAAAATTTGCTCTCAAAGGGAAAGAGATATGGGGAATTGCCATTCCTGTTGCAATGATTACTTATGGAGTAGTATCTATAGAAAGCGATGCACTTAAAAACTTGGATTATAGCACAAGGAATGAATTGATTGAAGATAATGTAATGTGGCACAACGGTTTGGATAATTACTTGCAATATACATTCAATCAAACCTTACAGGTTAATGATTTGGTAACGCAATTCAAAGGACGTTTTTGTCGTCATTCAGGTCAGAAATGTCCGCAAATGACTTAAGTTCAAAATTACTATATTTTCTTGAATCACAAAATCCATTAAGCGTAATTTTTTAGGATTGTGCTTTCCACTCATTGTGTTCTCTTCTTAAAAATCGCGTATTCGCCGACAACAGAACGATTGTATGAGGGCTGTTTGATTTTTTTTTTTGCTATTTTTCTTAAACAGAAACTCCGGTTATTAGATTTAAAAATTATCTTTGTATTTAAAAAATAAGTTAAAAAAGATTGAATAAATATGAAGAAAATACTATTGTTGTTTGCTGTACTTTTTCTTGGCGCTATCCCTTCAATAGCTCAGGATGAAATAGACTTGACTAAGATAGAGCAACTTCTGATAGACAATCAAAAGAAAATAGAATCGGCGATGGTGGTAATGGATGCCGTACAGAAAACGGGTAATTACGTTCAATCCTTGTCCGATTTATTTACGAAGGAAGAATTGACTCTGCCGGTCGGAATTAAAAAAGGCGACTACGAGTTGATTATACAAGAAATAGAATACGATAACAAGATACACAAACAAAAAATTTATGCTACCTGCGCTTTCCGGTTAAAGGAAAGTGGACAAATCGTTGCTTTTGAAGGTAATGCGGTATTAACCGGAATCAAAGGGCTTGAAACCAAGGGTGCATTAACTCTCATCGCCCCCGTTCAGCGAAAAATAGGCAAACAATCCAGCTTAATTATCCGAGAAGGAACTAGCGTAGAATTTGATTGTGAAGGAATCAAGTCCTTTGATGCCCGAATGCTGTGGATGGTAACTTCCGATAAAATCATACCTGTCAATCCGCAAGGTCAACCGACCGGAAGGCCTTTATCCGTGGCTTTCGATGCTCAATTCAAAAGCTTCGACGACTATTTGGTGTCGCTCAATATCAATCAATTATTTACTTTCAAAGGTTTAGATGATGTGATTTTTACCTTGAAAGGAGCCATTTTAGACCAAAGTGATACGGAAACCTCTCCCATGACTCGTTTTCCCGAAAACTATTTTAGCCCGGCATCCGAAGAAATTCGTCGGCTGTGGAAAGGAATGGCTGTAACGGAAGCATCCGTTGGGTTGCCCGGCGTATTCAAAAGACCGGATGTGAGCGATGAACGAATTATTCTGGCAATGCAGCAGGTATTGTTTGATGAAAACGGTTTTTCGGGCAATCTGTTGGCCAAAGATATTATCCCTGGCGAAAATATCAATCCCGAACAATGGGATATTTCGCTTTCCGATATAGCCATCGGTTTTTTACGAGGCAATTTGGTTTCTTTTGGGTTTGGTGGAAAACTCAATATCCCACCCTTGGGCAAAAATTCGCTGCTACCTTATATCGCTTCGTTTAATCCTCAAGAGGAAAGATACGAAGTAAAAGCAGGCATTGCCGGAAAATATGATTTTCCGGTTTTGTGCAGCACGCTGACTTTAAACGGACTTTCCACCATTGACATTGCATTTAAGAATCAGGGTGTTTATCCAACTATCAACGCATCGGGGAAATTGACGGTCAATGCTCCCTTGGGAAAAGACAGTATTAAAACATTTTCCGTTCCTGATATTGACTTTGAGAACCTGATTATCAGCAGGGAAAGTCCTTATTTGGAAATTGGATATATTGGTGTAACCGGCAATCTGCGTACCCCCAAATTGGGCGGATTTGAATTGTCCATTTCCGACATCAAATCCTTTAAAAATGACAGAGGCAGCGGATTGACATTTAGTACCGGCGTGGCGGTGGGCGATATGTTCAGCGGAATCACAAGCATCCAATTGTATGGCGATTATCAAAATTGGAAGTTCAAAGAAGTATTTGTGGACAGGGTAAATGTCGCCTATTATTCCAGCGCATTCAGTATCGCGGGCGGCGTTTGGTTTAAAAATAGCGATCTTGTTTATGGCAACGGTTTTCGAGGTGATGTTCGATTGTCGGTGCTGAATAAATTCGATTTTGATGCCATAGGTGTATTTGGGGAAAAGGACAATAACAAATATTTCCTGACGGATGCGTTTTTTGAATTAGCGCCTCCGGCAGGTATTCTGGTTCCTCCTGTACTGAATTTCTACGGTTTTGGCGGCGGTCTGTACCGGCACATGCAACAATCCTCCAAAAACCCGGCTTCCCTTACCGAAACCGCCGATTTGGATTTTGGCAAATCGCTATCGGGTATCAGCTATCTGCCTGATGAGAATGTAGGAATGGGATTTATGGCAAATACCAAGTTTGCAATGGTAGCCTCATCGTCTTTGTTCAATGCCAAAGTTGGACTGGAGATGCAGTTCAATAAATCCGGCGGGCTCAACTTTGCACAGTTTCGAGGCGATGCGAGTTTTATGGACAATGTCAGTAAATGGGGAAAACTATCGGACAATATGGATGTTTCCCAAACAGGGAAAGTAACGAAAGCCGATATAAGAGACAAACTACCGGAAAATAAAAATAGTGGATTCCTTACCGCCTCTTTATTGATAGAATACGACAATATCAACAAAATATTCTCGGCAGATATGGGTACTTATCTCGATGCCGGAATCATCCGTGGAATTGGGCCGAATAATAAGTTGGGCATGGCATCGGCCTATTTTTCGCCCGATAGTTGGCATGCTTATTTGGGTACACCTTCCGACCGTTTAGGCATCGAAGCATTGGGCTTGGCTAAATTGAGCGGTTATTTTATGTTGGGCGACGGGATTCCCGAATTACCCAGGCCGCCGGAAAGAGTATTACGGAATTTAAGCGCCGATAAACAAGCAAGCTTAACCCGCAATGATAACGGCAAACTTACTTCAGGCAAAGGTATTGCTTTTGGCGCAGCATTTGAGACGCAATTTGATGCTTCTTTGGCCATGTTTTATGCCCATTTGGGAGTTGGACTAGGCGCTGAATTTATGCTTACCGATTTGAACGGTATCACCTGTGCCAATTATTCCGGTACACCGGGCATCAACGGTTGGTATGCACAAGCACAGGCCTGGGCGTATGTAGAAGCAGCTATAGGTATTCGTGCCAGAGTCTTTGGGCGACGTCGAAATTTCAGTATTTTGGATTTATCGGTGGGTACACTATTAAAAGGAGCCGGTCCCAATCCAATCTATTTTGCCGGAGCTGTTGGTGGAAAATTTCGGGTTATGGGAGGCTTAATCAAAGGAAATTGCAATTTTGATTTTGAAATAGGCGAAAAATGTATCATCAAAAGCGATTCACCTTTTGATGAAGAAGTGATTGCTCAATTAATGCCTGCCAAAGGAGCGAGCGATGTGAATGTTTTTGCTGCCCCGCAAGTGATATTTAATATGCCCATTGAGGAAAATATAACCATCAACGAAGAGGGCAGCAAAGGAATCTACAAAGTAACGTTGGAAGAATGTGTGGCGAAATATAAGGATACAGGCATCGCTATTACCGGACACAGTAAATTCAGCAGCGATAACACCGTTTATGTGTTGACGCCAAACGAACCGCTGGAAAGCCGGAAAGACGTGGAAATGATAGCCAAAGTCAGCTTCCAAAAACTGATTAACAACCAGTGGGTGTATGTGAAAGGCGACGATGGCAAACCGGTATTTGAAAGCAAAACTACCGCTTTTCATACCGGCGACCGGCCAAAAGAAATTTTGCCGGAACATGTGAAATACAGCTACCCGATGGATAAGCAATACAACTTTTACAGTCAGGAACACAATAGAGGCTATATTTTAGTTACTCAAAACTATAGCTATTTATTCTCCACCGAAAAACCGGAGGGTTTTGACCAGAAAATCCGCATCGGCGACGGTAACGGAAAACCGGTTGAGAAGCCGTTTACTTATACAACAAGCAATACAGGAAACGACATTCGGATGGAGATTGATTTTGGATTGGATCAAATTGCATGGGATAAAAATAAAATCTACACCCTGTCAATCCTCAATATTCCACAAGCCGCTAATGCCGATATAAAAAGCAATATCACAACGGTTGAAACGGCTGTTGCAGACAATCCCGACATTACCGTCAGCCGGCAACAAGCTACCGAAACGCTCACTCAACTCAGCGAAAAAACGATTTATAGCTTGCATTTCCGCAGCAGCCAATACGATAAATTTACCGATAAAATTCAAGCATTTAATAAAAAGGAAGAAGGTTGGCGGGATTACGTAGAGCCTTTTGTGCACCACATTAAAACGAATTTGAAGCAGGCGGAATTTTTTGATGCCTACGAAATTTTGGGCGTTCGCGATACCTTACCGTTGATACGCTTTGAGGCAGAAGTCAATAGTACGAATTGGTACACGCAAACATTTTACAGGAACATGTATCAATCGCAAAATCAAATTACAGTTCCGGCAAGCAAAGTAGAAATAGTTACTCAACATCCCGAGAAATTAGTAAGCGATGATGAGATACAGAGCGGCATTGTCTCGGGGTTCGGAGCCGATCAAGGTATTTTCCGTTACGCTTTGCCGTATTGGTGTTCGCGTGATTTCTTTGCCGTAAAAAAAGAGATTGCTCAACGGGCGCTTCGGGGACAAGCCACCCAACAAGAGATTGATTTGATGAATACGGATTTCCCACCGGTGGTTCATCAAGGAAACTATCCGGTAAAAGTCAGCTATGTGCTGCCGGGAAAAGATGAGATTACATCAACAACGGCAATGATAATGTACAATCCGGTAACGCCGTAAAAATAAACGATGATGAAAAATAATATAGGAAAAATAATAGTTTGTTTGTTGCTGGCTGCTTGTTGGGTGAAGGGGTATGGACAGCAGGTTAGTGAGGAAAATAGGTTTCTCGTATCAGTTAAATTTTCTTATCCTGGCAATTATTATTTGAAACCCATTCTGGAAGTAAAGACAGCAAACAATAACACTTTGGTTTATCCACTTGAACAGACTCAATCATCTTATTCTTATAATAATCTTTATGAAGTACCAAAATCTTTCCGCATTTTCGCTCGTGATGGGGAGTGTGGATCTACCAGTATTAATTATATTAAAGCAAACGACGATTATGAATTTGACTTAATATGTAGTCCTTATTCCGATGATGGGGAGTGTGTGTTGTCATTTTTTGGCCCTATTATACTAAAAGATGTGAATTTCACTAACTCGGCAACTGATTATGCTTGTTCTAATTCTTCCGACATAAAATTAGATCTTGAAAATCATTCTTTTTGGGGTGGTGCATCATATAACATTCAATGTAAAAATGAAAACGCTACATGGGTAAATGTGGCTTCTTCTTCCGATGAAATACCGTATATGATTTTATCGTATGCTGATTTTTTAAACAAACCTGGATTAGACCCTCACAAAAAAATGTATTTTCGCACCAGAGCGCCATTATTGGATGGTCAATACTCAACTTCTACATCAACTAAAGGTTTGTATTTTTTACCCCAATTTGAATTTCCTGCCGGTAAAACCGTCATTGTAGAACCACCGACTTGCACCGGAGACAATACCGTTATTAAAATTCCAACTAAAGACAATATTAATTACACTCTTACCGTTAGCGGGGTTAATGAATGGAGTAATGGTAGTAACCCGAACGTACTGGATTGTCAGAAACAAATAATTAGTGGAACTACCTACTATTGTGTTCCTACTAATTTGGAGCCGGGCAATTATAGCTTGACCATTGAGTATAAGCTGGGTGGAGGAACACCTTGCCCTACGTCTGCCAATTTTACTATTCCCTCAATCCCTGCTTTTGAATTGAAAAGTCCAATTTACCCCCAAGCAGTCAGCGGTTATAAAGTGCCCGAAAATGGCGGTACGGGACAAGTATCATTTTCTGTATTGAATAGTAGAGACCAAACTGTAACCTTGAATGCTGGAACATATAGCGCTCAAGGCGTTTTGGATTCATCTACCGAAGTGAGCGGTATTACTTACTATAGTGGAACGGTTACTATTGATTTGCCTGCCGGAGAATATACGAATGTTTCGGTGGATAATGCTTCGGGCTGCCATGCTTATTATTCTACGATAACGCTCAATCAACCAGCCCCCATAAGTTTTACAGCTACACCCATCGCACCAAAATGTAACACAACCAATTTGGTAAATGGCGCTACCGATAATACCACAGGAGGGATTACCTTGTCGGATATTGTGGGCGGTATTAGTAAGTATACCTACAAAGTGGATGGCAATATTGTTGAAACCACCACCCCATCCGGTTTATCGACAGGCGAGCATACAATTACAATTTCCGATGCTTACGGCAATACTTCTTCGCAGAATATCACAATTAATCAGCCTCCGGCAATTATTGTTACGCCTTCCGGCCTGGTAGCCCCATCTTCGGGATGCATTCCGGATGGACAAGTTACCTTATCCGTATCCAATGGCTTGGCTCCTTACAAGTACGGCAAAAAACCAACCGATATTGATTTTGGTAATTCCAATACCTTAACCGGTTTTTATAGTGGTGATACAACTGTTTATGTAAAAGACGATTGCGGTTGTGTGGTTTATAAACAAGTAACAATACCTCCCGCGCCGCTATCTGTTGATACTATTTCTTCGCAAGTTATTTCGCCTACTTGTCCGGGAGGAGATGATGGCGTAGTTATTTTTACGCTCAAAAACATAACAGGCGCTTTATCTGTTCCCGGGAAACCCACGTTAAGTAGCCAGGTTGAAATAACAGGGAATGTTGTTCGTATTTCAGGATTGGAAAAGGGAGAACAGTATTGCATGATTTACGATACCAACAATGGCGTTTCGTGTGAATTACCGCTTAACTTTGTTATTCCCGATAAAGCTCCGATTGAAATTACTGCCAATAGCATCCCTGTCGGCAACAAAGGCAGCGCAACCGGAGTTATTAACGGCAGTGTATCCGGTGGAAACAGTGGTAATTATACTGTGTCGCTTTATGAGAAAGATATAAATGCATCCCTGCAATCGCAAACAACAGCATCAACTTATTCATTTACAGGATTAGTGGGTAGTTCTGCCGGAAAAATATATACCGTTAAAGTAGTCGATGCACAAGGATGTGAAACGACCACCGATGTGCAGGTTTTTGAACCCAACGCAGTTTTACAACTATCCGCGACCTTGACCCGTCCGGTTTCCTGCTACAACGAAAGCGATGCACAGGTAACCATAGAGGCTGTTGACGGTTGGGGCGGTTATGAATACAGTCAAGACAATTTCTCTTGGGGAGCCAATACAATTTTTGATAATTTGCCCGCAGGCGATTATACATTTTATGTAAAGGATGCGAACAACGGCGCTCATTCGGTTGCTATCACCATCAATCAGCCGCTGCCACTGACTATTACCTTGGATAGTATAGCCTCTGTGCTTTGTTACGGGGCGGAAACCGGATTGTTGCGTTATCGCGTTTCGGGCGGAACCTATCCTTACGCACTCACCTCATTAATCGGCACGGTTACATACGATATTACCGCAAACGATACGCTCATTACCATCCGCAATTTGTCTGCCAATAATTATACATTTACGGTAAATGACAGTAGAAATTGTTCAGCAACAAGTACACAAGCAACGATTGCTCAACCAACGCAATTGCAACTAACGGTTTCAGATACCGTTCACACAAGTTGTGAGTTGCCCAACGGCATTCTTAAAGCGCAAGCATCGGGCGGAGTTGCTCCCTATAAGTATGATTTATCTGTTGCAGGCTTGGGAAATCCCATTTTGCAAACGCAAACCTTGGATGCAGGAAATACAGTTATTTTCAACGACCTGCCGGCAGCAACCTATCGCATTACGGTTACCGATGCCAACAATTGTTCTACTTCAAGCGAATTGTTGATTATTAAGCCCTACACCAATCCGTTTGTCAGCGGTGTTACGCTGCGCGATGTGGCTTGTTTTGGCGAAAATAACGGACAAATAACCGTTACAGCCTCCACAACAAGCGCCCATTCCGTACAAACTTATACGTTACACAATAACGCCGGATACAACGAAAGCAACACTACCGGCGTATTTGAAAATCTGTTTGCCGGAAGTTACCAGATAGATGTATTTGATACAAACGGATGCCGATCCAAACTTCCTTATCCTGTTAGCATTAAGGAACCGCAAGTATTGGTCGTTACTGTTGATACAATTGTTGCCGTTGCTGCCAAAGGAACGAATGAAGGGCAAATCGTGTTCAAAATAACCGGAGGCAATGAAGGCAGTAAAACGGTTCAATTATTAAATTCGAGGAATGCTGTTGTTGGTAGTTTATCAGGCATCAACAATCGCTCGTTGAGTTTTTCGGTTGGTGCGGGTAGCTATCAAATTGCTGTTACCGATGCTAAAGGATGCAGGTTTACAACCGGTGTTTTGCAGGTTTCGGAGCCGGAAACAGCTTTACAGTTAATCGTGAAAAACGTAGAAGATGCCTTGTGTAAATCGCAGACGGGAAGCATTACAGTTGCTGCTACCGGTGGCTGGGGCGGTTATCGCTACAAGCGAGGCATCGAACAGCAATTTTCTGCCATCCGGCAATACAACAACCTCTATCCGGGCAGTTATGTAATTACAGTTACCGATAGTCGAGGAGCAACACACAGCGAAACGATTACCGTCAACGAACCGCAAGACAGTCTGAAAGCGGAAGTCATTGCCAAGCAATTACCGACTTGCGGAAACAGCGGCAGTTTATCCATACGTTTGTCGGGGGGAACAGCGCCTTACAAATTATTCAACCCGGATAAAACCGATTCTATCGCAGCGAATCAAGCGCTAACGGTGGAATGGCCGAATTTGGAAACAGGCAATCAACTGTTTTATTTGATAGATGCCAACGGCTGTCGCTTTGATTTGGAGACCATTTTGCCGGATACTGCTCTGTTAAGTATTAAGGATATGCATGTTACATATCCCAATCTATCCGGAGCAAGCAATGCTTCTATTCAAGCCGAAGTTCAGGGTGGCGTATTGCCCTATACTTATCTTTGGAAGAAAAATTTTACGACAGATATTACTGACAACACAGCATTGCTTGGCAACCTCACTTCAGGCTATTACAGCCTGAAAGTTACCGATGCAGCAGGTTGCTCCGCAGAACAGCAACTGTATTTGAACGACCCCGGCGATGGGCAATTAATCCTTGTGGAAACCGGACACGAAACTTCGCTGAACGCAGCAAATGGAACGGCTGTTTTGACGGCTGAAAATTCGGAAACATTTGTTCAATACGAATTAATATCCCCACAACAAACGCTTAAAACTTATTTGGCAACCGCTTCCGATAATCAATTTGTGGTTCGTAACGATACTGTTTTCCTGTCCAATCTCGAAAGCGGCAACTGGTTTTTGAGTGGAGTGGATGCAGCAGGCAAACGTAGCGTTGCCGAATGGACGATTCAAGCTTATCCGGCATTTATATTTACGGCAACTCGTGTCAATCATGTTACACAACCCGGAGGAACTAACGGTACGGTGCAAGTAGAAGTGCAAGGCGGAGGCGGTAACAACCGGTTTATCTGGACTGACACCGCTACCGGACAAATATTGGCTTCAACAGACGATGAACGAAACAGTTGGTTGACAGATTTGCCCGCAGGTATTTACAAACTGCAAGCGCTAGATTGTTACGGCAATTCAATAACGCAAAATATAGAAGTTCTAGAACCGGAAGAGGCTTTGACGCTCAGTATTGGCGAACAACAAAATCAAACTTGTAAAGACAATCAGGATGCTTATGTAATACTTTCAGCTAAAGGCGGTTGGGGCGATTACCAATTCAGGCATCAGACACAAAGCTATTTCAATAACGATAGCATTTATTCCCAATTGACCACCGGTGAACATTTATTTTATTTGGTGGATAAAAGAGGAACGATAGACAGCCTCAAAGTAACCGTTAGCGAGCCCGAATATGTGCAGGCGGTGGTTGCCCGTGTGGATAGCGTAACGTGTAAAGGCACCGTTGATGGGAAAGTGCAATTTACGATTACCGGCGGAACGGCTCCCTACTTCTTTATGGATACCGAAGTAAATACTTGGAAGCAAGGCAATGAGGCCGCCGGATTGATTGCCGGATCGCATACTTTCCTCTTTAAGGACAGCAACGATTGTCAGGCACAAAGGACGGTTACCGTAAATGTTCCTGAGCCGGATTCCTTATTGTTTGAAACCATAAAAGTAACACATACCACTTGTAATGAGGATAATGGGAAAATAGCGGTGCAACTCAAGGGCGGAACTCGTCCGTACAACTATCGTTGGGTAAATGCCGACGGTCAAACAATCGGCGCCGATTCCATTATCGAAAATCTGTTGCAAAACGGTGTATATCGCTTGTATGTGGAAGATGCCAAAGGATGTACACAGTATTTGGAACAACAAATTCAGCCTTCTACCATTCCAAGCATTCTGAAAGTGGAAACAACGAATGTGTTGTGTTATGGAGAAAGTAACGGAACGGCTCGTGTAAGCCTGGTGGAACCGGCAACACCCTTTGCACCATACACGCTTATCTGGTCGAATGGCGATACCGGCGATTTATCTAACCATTTCGCTGCCGGACAACATTCGGTAACGATATTGGATGAAAACGGCTGTTCTTCGATTTACTATTTCGATATTTACGAACCGGATTCGTTACGCTTACGGTTTACGGATGTGAAAGAGCCGCATTGTTTTGGTTACAGCGACGGATATATTCGTACCGAAAGCTTGGGCGGAGCGGGCAATTATAGCTATTTGTGGTCAACGGGCGCCACTATTGCCCATATCGACAGTGTGCCTAAGGGAGATTATTGGGTGCGGGTAACCGATGGCAATGGCTGCACTTACGAAAAACACATCACACTCAACGAGCCGGAATATCAAATCGTGGATTTAGGGGAAGATATTTGGATGTGTCCGGGCAATACTGTCGTCATAGATGGCCACAATTATTCGGCTTACCGCTGGTTTACGGAAGAAAAAGAAATTATATCAGACGAACGCTATTTGCGGGTGAGCGAAGAAGGTCATTATTTTTTGGAAGCAACCAATAGCGAGGGTTGCCCGGTATGGGGCGATATTTCGGTTTTCATTGGCAACAATGCTCTGATTGCCGATTTGCTTTTGCCTTCGGAAGCGTTTGTGGGCGATACCTTGATAGTTCTTGAAATTTCCAACATGGCCTTGGATAGCTTGACATGGAAATATGACCACTCCGTTTTTGAACGCTTGGAATTGCCGGAAGAATACCGCGATTTGCCATACGCTCTTGCCCTGAATTGCTTAAAAACAGGGATTTACAATATCGAACTGCTGGCCTACTCGGGCGGGTGTATTTCGCCTGCCGTCAAACAAGTAGAAATTATGATAGGCGAAGGACGCGACCCGGATGACAATTGGGGTTCGGTTGAGGCTTTATTGAAAATGGTGAATCAATTCCCCAACCCTTCGAAGGGCATTTTTACGGTTGATATTGAACTGCGGGATGAAGCGGATGTCAATTTAACGCTGTTTGAAGTAACATCGGGCATTTGTGTCGATCGGCGAATGGTAACCGGTGCGAAAGAATACAAGCTTGACTATGATTTGCCACAATTGAATACCGGAGTGTATGTGCTGATAGTAACGGCAGGAAACGAACGTCGGCAAATTAAAATGATTATTGAGTAGGTTATGAGTTACAATAGAATACATGGTTTTCTTGCAATATTGCTGCTGTTTGTTACAAGCAGCCCGACGGTGTTTGCTCAATCACAATACCCTGTCTATGTTCAGCCGCAGCTGACGCCGCCTTATTCCTTAACCTTGTCCGATTACAGCAGTATCGGTTCGCAACGTTTGGTGGTCAACATCAAAGTGAACGATGTGAGCGTGATGAATTTACCTGTCCGCCTGCACATTAAGATGGAAACCATGACGGGCGTGAGCATCGAAACGATGCCTAATATCGCTACTGTCCCCATCTTTTTGAGTGGGGGCGAAATGCGGATGCTGTATGGCGAAGACCTGAAAGATTATTTTAATATCGACAACTTGCAATTTAAGGGGTACAGCAAAAACCAGTACCGCAACACCGGACAATTGCCCGAAGGCTTTTATCGCTTTGTGGTGGAAGTCCGGCACCATACCACCGGACGGCTGATTTCCAATCAGGGAATGGCGACTGCCTGGTTTGCACTCGGGAAACCGCCTGTTTTGAAAATGCCGGTAGAAAAAGCCGAACTGGGCGCTATTATGGGTATGCCTGTTACTTTTTCGTGGATACCGAATAATGTTGGCATACAATCGGCAGGCATTCAGTATAATTTTGAATTGTGGGAAATGCGCATTCCCGGCATCGATCCGTATGTGATTGCCCAATCGATGCCGGTGAAATACAGCGCTACGCAACTGGGCACAAATTTGGTGGTTTATCCCGAACAGTTGATGCTGGAGCCGGGGATGCAGTATGCCTGGCGGGTAACGGCTTTCGATCCGTTTGGCAATATCCCTTTCGACCAAAAGGGGCATAGCCAGATTCGCACGTTTACTTATCAGTGCCAGTGCGATGCCGTGCAAAACTTTGAGGCAAAGCGAGACGGGCAGGATATGTCTTTTTCGTGGACACCCGAACTCAATCATACCTCATTCAACGTCGAAGTAGAAAATCCGGAAAGCGGCTATCATACTGCTTATTCGATTAATGATGCACAGGTTAAGTTCCCTGATATAGATTTTGGGAAAACCTACCGTCTGCGGGTGCAGGCCATTTGCAACGGCAACCGGCAGAATCCGGCGCCATTTACCGAATGGAAAAGTCTGACGATACCGGAAAAGCCAAAGGTAGCGGATTATTGTCCGGAATGCGACTGCGGCGGCGAGATACAGCCTGTTCCGATTACCAGCAACACCTTGCGTAATGAGCTGAAAACAGGTGATTTACTCACCGACCCCTACGATGGTGGCAGCCGGTACACAATTAAATCGGTTATACCGCAGGGCGACGGCGCCTACAAAGGTCGGTTCCTTTTTTGGGCGGAAGTGTGGAACGTAAAAATCCTTTGCGACTATTGGAATTTAACGGTTAATACTGATAACCAGATACTTTCGATGAACTCCAAGAGTGTGTATAATCCGCAGTTTTTGTTGGATGTGGATGCTGCGAGAGAGTATGTGGATGGGTTGGCGGATGCTGTTTCGGAGCTGACAAAAAACACCGAAATCAAAGATACGGTAGTCATTGTCAATCCGATAGACGAAATTTACACCAACGAAGATGGAGATGTGGTGGTTGTAACAGAAGATGAAAACGGGAACAAACAAGAACAAATTATAGAAGATACCGACCGCACGTTAATTACCGACCCCGATGGCAACCGCTATGTAGCCGACAAAGACGGCAATGTAATGGGCGAAAAGGAATACCAGGAAACCGGCGGAAATTCGCGCTTGATAGACAATTATAACAAAGAAAAGGAAGCGAAAGCCGAACCAAGCATCCATTTCTCAAAATCAGAAAAACAGATTTTCGGTTTTGATGCCTACGATGATAGCAAAGTCTCTTTCTTGTCCGAGTACCCCGAATTGAAACCCGGTTACAGACCGCCATTCAAGAGTTTGCAAAGCTTCCAAGCAGACCAAGTGGAAACTGATGCCGGCAGCGGCATTGCTTTCCGGACAGCAATGGGCATCCCTGTTACCACAACCGAAAAATCACTAACCCTTCGCGGAACGTCCAACGGCGACGAGCAGGCCTTGTATGCTTATACGCTGAAAGACAGCGTAGAAACCGTGGTCGGCAAGCTGGAACTGCTGAGTTTCAACGAGCAAATCAAAACGGTTTATTTGGTTAGCGTCAATGGCGCAGTATTGCCTGATGCTTCGGAACTTGAGCAAGAATTAAACCGTATTTATGCACCGGCAGTTACGAAATGGAGCGTGAAGATTGCTGAAAAACCGGTGAACGTTTCATACGCCAATGAACATTTTACTCATGGCGGCAGTGGGATTCTAGCGGTCTATAATGCCGACCAGAAGAAAATAATCAAGGCGTTCGGGCAGGAAGAGAAAGATGCACTGTACTTGTTTTTTGTGAGAGATGTGCAAGGCAAGGAGGGCGTAAATGGCTATATGCCACAGCAATACCAAAACGGCTTTATCTACGACACCCGAGAAGCCGGAACAGTGGCGCATGAACTGGCGCACGGTGCATTCAACCTGGCACACACACTCGGCGCAGACGCCAACCTGATGTCCTACAGCGGCGGAACAGAACTATGGAAACAGCAATGGAAACTGGTGCAGAATCCAAAGAGCTTGTTTTTGAAGCTTTTGCAGGATGAAGAGGATGGGGAGATAGTATTAAATAAAGGCGAATATGTTGGCTTTTCTCCTGATGGACATGTGATTACAAAGAAAATTAATTTCAGAGCAAAAGTTACCAACCCTGCCTCTCGTTATATTTGGGCAATTATTGAAGATGATGGTACTAGATATGATTGGGTTGATGGAGATTACATCAATTCGGGGAAGCATTTATCCGACTGGACAAGCAACGAAAAAGTTACAGGAAAAGTGGCCGTATGGCGACATGGAGATTCCGATTGTTTCAGGCTTTATAAATATGTTCAGATAAAGGACTATTCTGCCGAAAAACTGGTCTCTTATCAAGATTCTATCGACAGTAGCGATGGAAACTGGGCAATAGACTTCAATGTAATTGGTTTTACCGAAGAACAGAATAATGAATGTATAGAATTAGCCGAGTACGCCATTGAAAAATTGAAGGGAAGTATTTGTGATAAAAATTTCATCATAAATAATTCGGGTTCTATCGCCCTCTATGTCAATAGCTATCCCAAATGTGTTGCCGAGCTTAGTTTGGATGATAAGAAATTAATGCTATATGCATTAATTGAAGATGAGAAAGCTAATGTTGGTGGCGATTATGATATAGACAATGCTATTTGCCGGATTTTGCTGTTAACTTCTACAATTGAAGAAAAAGTTGAATTATACGACTACCTGAAAACAGAAAAGAATGGCGGTAGGACTTTGTTAGAAACCATCGTTGACGATATGGCAGACGATGCATTGGTAGCTTTCAGCAAATGGCTGACACAATGTATATATGATAAACAACTTAGCAGGCTCGAAATTCTAAATAAAGATGCGAATTTACCGTCATTTATACACCGGAAACTCGGCGCCAATAACGATTGGTTTGAATGGAAATTGGAACGAACCGATGGAAAGATAAAAATTACAGGTTCTCATAAAACAAAGGAGAGATATAACTCGTTAACAACAAAGGTATTAGACCCCATCACTTTGGATGCGGATGCCATGCTTGTATTGCATTTCGATTCGCCATTGACCTATGGCTTGGAAACAGTGCAGAAAAGTGGTAGCGCTATCGTTATTCCTGCACTGTCCTTCTGGAGTATTTTGGAAGAAAAGTACGAACGGGATTTAAGACTTGGACTGAAAGTCGGTGCGATGATAATCACGTTGCCTGCGGCGGCTGAAGGCGGTTGGGCTGGAGCATTTGTGCTAATTGATGAGTTGGCTTTAGGCAGTACTATATTGATAGACGATACCGGTTGGCGCGAAGCGATAAAGAGCGATGAGGGGAAACTATTGTTGCAGGCTTATGATGTGCTTATTACGGCGTATTTCACTGGTCGGGCATTGGAGGCTGTTGGTGCATTTAACGGATTGAAAGCAAGTTATAGTAATTGGCAGAAAGTAACTGTTGAAGCAAAGGAGGCGGAAGCGATTACGGCGCGGATGAGCAGAATTGCGAAAATAGAGGACGATGCGGATGCTTTGGTAGTGAGGCTGATTGAAACAGGTGATGCGGGGGCATTCGCTAAATTATTCCCATTTAAGGTTGGTGATGAGATTGCAGGAATAAAGATTGAGAGGATTAAATTAGGAAGCAATAAAAAGATATTTGTGATAGGTACAGATATGAAAAATCGAATAGAACCCTTTGCTAAAGTATTGGAAAAGCAAGGATATAAAGTTGAATTGTTTAATGAAACTTATCAAAAAATGCCATTCATTATTGAAGGGAAAAGTTACACGTGGAAAGAGATAGAAAAAGATTGGCAGGTTATGTTGGAACGTGAGTATCCCAATCAAGTATGGATACCTTATAATGCCCCTAATGCTCTCAAAAATACACAAGGTACTTTGATGTATAAAGCCAATCAACAATTTATTCAAAAAGCATCAAATGAGGGAACTATTATTGATATTGGCAAAACTTACGATAGCCATTTTTATGATATGGAAGGATTAAATGTATTTGACAAATAGAAAAAATATGGAAAAACTAGAGTTGTATAAATATGTAGAGAGTTGCATTAAAGAGAAATTCAATTTTTTAGATGGATATGGATATGGAATTTACTCAGATTACAATGACACAGATAGATATTCTGATTATGGGGACTTAAGAATAACCTATGAGAATAAAAATATTGATAGAGTTTTTTCAATAAGATATATATACATGTATAAAGAAAAAACGCTTGATAGTTTTTCTTTTTATGTAGAAAATATATCTACAACTAATGGCATATTTTTTATTAATGATTATATGTTATTCATTCAAAAACAAAAAATAAAATACCTGTGGTTAAATAGTTTTGAAGGAACTTTTGAAGATAAATTAGACCAATTGTTAGATTACATTGTTGAGATATTGCAAGCCTATTTAGTACCTGTCTTAAAAGGAGAAGAATGGGTAGATGTGCCTACAAATTGGTATGGAGCAAAATAAAAAAGAAGAATAGCATAAAACTTGCATAAGCGAATAAAAAAATGAGAAAATTCATAAACATAGTATTTTTAGTTGCAAGCGTTTGTTTTTCTATTCAAGCGCAAGGGAATACTGTGTTTGTGCAGCATCTTAAAGCCGAACCGACCATCCATTTCTCAAAATCCGAAAAACAGATTTTCGGTTTTGATGCCTACGAAATTCTAAATAAAGATGCGAATTTACCGTCATTTATACACCGGAAACTCGGCGCCAATAACGATTGGTTTGAATGGAAATTGGAACGAACCGATGGAAAGATAAAAATTACAGGTTCTCATAAAACAAAGGAGAGATATAACTCGTTAACGACAAAGGTATTAGACCCCATCATTTTGGATGCGGATGCCATGCTTGTATTGCATTTCGATTCGCCATTGACCTATGGCTTGGAAACAGTGCAGAAAAGTGGTAGCGCTATCGTTATTCCTGCACTGTCCTTCTGGAGTATTTTGGAAGAAAAGTACGAACGGGATTTACGACTTGGACTGAAAGTCGGTGCGATGATAATCACGTTGCCTGCGGCGGCTGAAGGCGGTTGGGCTGGAGCATTTGTGCTAATTGATGAGTTGGCTTTAGGCAGTACTATATTGATAGACGATACCGGTTGGCGCGAAGCGATAAAGAGCGATGAGGGGAAACTATTGTTGCAGGCTTATGATGTGCTTATTACGGCGTATTTCACTGGTCGGGCATTGGAGGCTGTTGGTGCATTTAACGGATTGAAAGCAAGTTATAGTAATTGGCAGAAAGTAACTGTTGAAGCAAAGGAGGCGGAAGCGATTACGGCGCGGATGAGCAGAATTGCTAAAATAGAGGACGATGCGGATGGTTGGGTAGTGAGGCTGATTGAAACAGGTGATGCGGGGGCTGATGGTTTGGCTAGTACTGTTTCTGTTGGACGAAAACTTTCTTACCGTCCATCATGGAAACCTGATTTAGTGATTGAGGCCAATCCGAATAAAACGACTACGATTATTGGAAAATGGAATGAAGGAGATTTGGGACTTGGTACAAATAGAATCATCAAAGAACTTGAATCGGAGGGAAACACACATTTTAACGTGTATTCTAAAAAGGGGAAACCCTCTAATAATGGTGGATTCAATTTGTTAAATGAGAATTTGGATAACATATATTCTCAGAAAAAAGCATTAGGATGGACTCTGAAAGAAATAGACGATTTCGTTTGGAGGGAATACAACGAAATATGGTTCAAAGAGGTATTAGAACGTGGCGACGACATATACTTAATATCTAATCCTATTAATCAAGAGGGCTTTTATTCGAGAGAACTTGAATATTTGAAAGTAAACGCTTCAAAATATGGCTATAATTTTAATGATGGATTGACCACAGGGAAATTAATGAAAGGAGGAGGTGTAAAATGAGACCGTATCATTGTGAGTGGCTACCTTCTTTCTGTAAAGAGGTATTTGCAAAAGAAATAAGAGAATATAACTTAAAGGTACATAATGAATCTCCAACAAGCATAGCTTTTGAAAATGAATATATTTATTGGGGAATGCATATCGATGATTTTTGTTATATGAGAAGTGGCTTTTATTTTGATAAAGAAGACACCCTAAAAAGGTTAGATGTAACTCAATTGTTAGAGTATAATTTAGAAGCGAAAGATTTATTTTTCAATGGAATAAATAAAATATTTGTGAAAAGATTTAATCAATATGAATCGTTAGATGAAATAATAAAATCACAGATTCTATTATTTCATGAAATAATAGAATCATACTTTCTATCTTTTTTTGAAGGTGAAATTCCTGATTATTGGGAGCAAGCAATAAAATTACCACGATATGATTATTTTAAGTTGCTTGGAAATGAATTTGGAAATGAATAGCAAATACAATGAACCTTGGATTAGAGAAGCATTAGCAAGAGGTGATGATATTTATTTAATATCCAATCCAATAAATCAAGACGGCTTTTATAAGTTAGAGTTAGATTATATCAAAAATCACATCAAAAATAACCCGACATGCGGATATAGCTTTGAAGAGGGATTAACTACAGGTAAATTAATACAGAAAGGAGGCAACAAATGACAAGAGGATTTATTTGGTTACCATCATTCAGTAAAGAAGTATTTTCAGACATAATCAATGAATATCAGTTAAAGTTATTCGATGAGTCTGAAAGTAATATAGCTTTTGAAAATGAATATATTTATTGGGGAATGCAAAAAAAGATGGAAAAGAATTTTTCTTTTCACATGACCCAAGACTAGAAAAAAGTAGTTTTTTAAAAGATGAGTATAATTTACTCATTGAATTAGGTGGCAACAAAGATTTAATAAAAGTAGAAGATAATTTATGGAAAATGACGCGGTAAGAAGATTATTTGAAAACAATTATGGAATGGCTCCAATCGAAGCAATGAATTTTATTGAAACCTTTTTTGCAAATGAATTGATTGGTTTTAGATTACAAAATAAATATCATGACAAAAGTGGCTATTGGGGATTCTGTTATTGTGATGGATTGGGTATAGAGTTTTCTATTAGCAGTGGAAGGGGATATTTAGACTATTCATTAACAATAAATAAAGAGAAAATAGATCTAATACAATATGATGCATGGTTAAATTATATTTCTGCTTCAAGTGAGAAAAATATCAAATATGTATTGAATATGTTCAAACGATATTTATTTGAGATAAAATAAATTATATGATTAAGAATTTCTTTTTTGCTAATACAGATAATGATTTATTGCAAGTTCACATAGGATTCAATAAACTTATATATCCGATTTCTGAAATTTATTCAGATGGATCGTATAAAAATGAATATTTGAAAGAAATCCGAATATCTCATTGATTTAGGTGCTAAAGATTTTGAAAAAATAGGAGATTTATGGAAAGCGATATGGTAAATGTACATGAAATAATAAAGGATTTTTTCAAAGAAAAATTACCTTATTTTTCTTTGATTACAGAACATTCATACTTTCGTTATTGGAATGTTACCTATGTACATGGATGCTTGAAAATAAGAATTAATGAAGAAATAGGTATAATGATAGATGTATTCATTAACGACACAAAGTATCCATTGTGGCAATATGATAGAAGTGTTATTGATAAATCAGATAGAACAGAAAACGATGTACTATATCAATTAAACATATTAAAACGGTTTATTGATGAGGTTGGATATTGATTCAGAGGTTACAGATTTTAAAAAAATAAATGAAACATGGATTGAAAACCTGGTAAAAGAGGGGTATAATATTTACGATATTGGCAATTTGCATTCATTGGCAGGTGAAGGCTTGACATCCAATTGGCGTAGTGTTTTTTATGAAATGGAGAAAAGTGTCGTATTTCCTTAAAAAATAAACATATAGAAGAAATGGGAAAAGAAGAATTAATATTTAAGTATTTTGATTTTTTATTAATCAGTTTTTGTTACAAGAGGGATGTCTTGATAAAATATATGAAAACAGGGATAATAGTCGTTGTTTACGAAAATATTCAATTTAAAAAGAAAATTGAGATATCCATATCAGAAAATGGTCATAATTATCTAATAATTCGATATTTTATCAATGGTAAATGGGCTGATTATGATAATAAACTTTATTGTATAGATATGAATGTTTTGTCTCAACTAAAATATAACAGTTATGAAACAAATGACAATTTCTATTCATTTGATAATACAGTCCATTATTTTGAAAAATCTTGCAAACTATTGTTGGATTATAAATCATTCTTGTCTTCTGATGCATGGATAGATACTACAAAGTATGTGGAAATAATGGATAATTACTGGATGAAAAGATTTGGTTCTAAATATGATATTAACAGAATATCAATACAACAGGAATTTGAGAATGAACTAATTAGTTCATTCCCCAATATGCGAATTTTATATAATTCAGAGAAACAACCTCCTTATAATTATTTAGAAGGTTGGAATACTGCAAAATATGAAATTAATGGACATTTAATTGTATTTCATTTGCCGGATTGGAGAGATTATAATCAGTATGATGTAACAATTGACAATATAGGAGGCTATTTGATAAATACTCTTACTGATTATAAAAAGAAAATAAAAGAAATCGTAATGAATATTGAAAGAAGATGCTGTTTATAATATATCATTCCCCTTTTGCTACAAGTTTGTTATATCAAAAACAAATTATTTAGTCGTACTGATCAATAAAATAATGAGAAAATATATAAACATAGTATTTTTAGTTGCAAGCGTTTGCTTTTCTATTCAAGCGCAAGGGAATACTGTGTTTGTGCAGCATCTTAAAGCCGAACCGACCATCCATTTCTCAAAATCCGAAAAACAGATTTTCGGTTTTGATGCCTACGAAATTCTAAATAAAGATGCGAATTTACCGTCATTTATACACCGGAAACTCGGCGCCAATAACGATTGGTTTGAATGGAAATTGGAACGAACCGATGGAAAGATAAAAATTACAGGTTCTCATAAAACAAAGGAGAGATATAACTCGTTAACGACAAAGGTATTAGACCCCATCACTTTGGATGCGGATGCCATGCTTGTATTGCATTTCGATTCGCCATTGACCTATGGCTTGGAAACAGTGCAGAAAAGTGGTAGCGCTATCGTTATTCCTGCACTGTCCTTCTGGAGTATTTTGGAAGAAAAGTACGAACGGGATTTAAGACCTGGACTGAAAGTCGGTGCGATGATAATCACGTTGCCTGCGGCGGCCGAAGGCGGTTGGGCTGGAGCATTTGTGCTAATTGATGAGTTGGCTTTAGGCAGTACTATATTGATAGACGATACCGGTTGGCGCGAAGCGATAAAGAGCGATGAGGGGAAACTATTGTTGCAGGCTTATGATGTGCTTATTACGGCGTATTTCACTGGTCGGGCATTGGAGGCTGTTGGTGCATTTAACGGATTGAAAGCAAGTTATAGTAATTGGCAGAAAGTAACTGTTGAAGCAAAGGAGGCGGAAGCGATTACGGCGCGGATGAGCAGAATTGCTAAAATAGAGGACGATGCGGATGGTTGGGTAGTGAGGCTGATTGAACCCGGTGATGCGGGGGCTGATGGTTTGGCTAGTACTGTTTCTGTTGGACGAAAACTTTCTTACCGTCCATCATGGAAACCTGATTTAGTGATTGAGGCCAATCCGAATAAAACGACTACGATTATTGGAAAATGGAGTGAAGAAGATTTGGGACTTGGAACAAATAAAATCATCAAAGAACTTGAGTCGGAAGGAAATACACATTTTAATGTGTATTCTAAAAAAGGGAAACCCTCTAATAATGGTGGATTTAATTTGTTAAATGAGAATTTACCAAATATGTCCAATAACGAAATATGGACAAATTATAATGAACCATGGATTAGAGAAGCATTAACAAGAGGTGATGATATTTATTTAATATCCAATCCAATAAATCAAGACGGCTTTTATAAGTTAGAGTTAGATTATATCAAAAATCACATCAAAAATAACCCGACATGCGGATATAGCTTTGAAGAGGGATTAACTACAGGTAAATTAATACAGAAAGGAGGCAACAAATGACAAGAGGATTTATTTGGTTACCATCATTCAGTAAAGAAGTATTTTCAGACATAATCAATGAATATCAGTTAAAGTTATTCGATGAGTCTGAAAGTAATATAGCTTTTGAAAATGAATATATTTATTGGGGAATGCATATCGATGATTATTTTTTTGTTAGAAGCGGTTTCTATTTTGACAAAAAAGATACTCAAAAAAGGTTAGATATAACTCAATTATTGGAGTATGAATCAATAGAAATAAAAAAATATTATTATAGTAAGATGAAAGCAATACTTGCAGGAGAGTATTATATGCACCAAGAAGAAATAATAAAATCACAGATTCTATTATTTCATGAAATAATAGAATCATACTTTCTATCTTTTTTTGAAGGTGAAATTCCTGATTATTGGGAGCAAGCAATAAAATTACCACGATATGATTATTTTAAGTTGCTTGGAAATGAATTTGGAAATGAATAGCAAATACAATGAACCTTGGTTAAGAGAAGTATTAGCAAGAGGTGATGATATTTTGTTGAAAACAAGCGATTAAAAAGAATATTCAAAATTTGACTGATGGTTTAAAGGATGGTATAATATAAAGTGTGGAAAAACTTGAATATAACAAAATGGAGATACATATCTATATGCCCAAAGAAAATATAACCCCAGTTAGCGCGGATTTCCAAATCTGTACTAAGAAAGTACTGATCAATAAAAAATAATGAGAAAATTCATAAACATAGTATTTTTAGTTGCAAGCGTTTGCTTTTCTATTCAAATGCAAGGGAATACTGTGTTTGTACATCATCTTAACGCCGAACTCAATCATACCTCATTCAACGTCGAAGTAGAAAATCCGGAAAGCGGCTATCATACTGCTTATTCGATTAATGATGCACAGGTTAAGTTCCCTGATATAGATTTTGGGAAAACCTACCGGCTGCGGGTGCAGGCCATTTGCAACGGCAACCGGCAGAATCCGGCGCCATTTACCGAATGGAAAAGTCTGACGATACCGGAAAAGCCAAAGGTAGCGGATTATTGTCCGGAAT
>NZ_BAAHWV010000037.1:0-25781 GCF_054601255.1 Viscerimonas tarda
AAACTCAAATGTTTGACATTAAATAAATTCATCGGGATTGGTATGCCCGATGCTTACAAAGTGAGTTAATTTTACTTGCTACGATAGTGAAGAAAAATACCGGATGGACTGCCGTTGCAACAAAGTCTCTTTTCCCCCTAATATACGGTCTTTTTTTCTCTTAATCACTCAAAATTCTCACTACTCCTTAAATATATAAGACCGGAAAATCCATTTTCGCCTCAATTATAACGCTAAAGAACGGCATAAGATGTTTTGGTGTTTTATACCCTAATATCCATACTTCCCGTATATTATTCTATCTATATGGTATAAGCTTTGTTCGTTATCTATATATTTAAACTGTTAATAATCAGTTATTTTATAATTATACCAGTTTTTCGTTTTATCTGTCCGGTTAGACAGGTGGAAGCTCCATTTCTATTATTCTATCTGTATATAATTAATAAGCGACCTGTAAGCCTCTTTTAAAATTGGAAATAAATAAATGGTTGTGTTCCGCTTGAAGCAGTTGCATATACCATCCAGAAAACAAATCCCAGAAGAATGGCTTTGCCAATGGCGGGTACTTTCTCGAAACCTGACTTGGCTTTGTCCGCCAATTGTTCCGGTAAGAAGTGCAATATGAATCCGATAACGATAAGTAGCATCACATTTTTACAACTTACAATAATCGTCCACCAGTCATTCAAATTAAAATTCAGGTTGCCTATTTGTGCAATGATGCTAGCTGCATCCTTAAAATTAGCTGCCCTGAAAAATATCCAGCAGAAAGCTACAAAATGAAAAGCTGCCAGAATGCATAAAGTACGAATAATGCGTTTGTCGGGCAATTTTATGTATTGTTTCAAAAACCGCTCGATGGCTAAAGCTAAGCCATGTAACCCGCCCCATATCACAAATTTCCAGGCTGCCCCATGCCATAATCCGCCTATAAGCATTGTCAGGAGGAGGTTCAGGTAGGTTCTGAATTTTCCTTTGCGGTTGCCACCCAAGGGTATGTATAAATAATCGCGCAACCAGGTGGACAGGGAAATGTGCCATCGTTTCCAAAATTCGGTCAGGGAGGTCGATTTATAAGGGCTGTTGAAGTTCTGCGGAAGCGTGAAACCCATCAGCAGCGCCAAGCCAATCGCCATGTCGGAATAACCCGAAAAATCGCAATATATCTGCAAGGTGTAGCCATATACGGCCAGCAGGTTCTCTATCGAGGTGTAATTCAAGGGACTATCGAATATTCTATCGACAAAGTTGAGCGATATATAGTCCGATATGATGGCTTTTTTTACCAATCCCGATAAAATCATAAATGTGGCGATGCTGGCATCGTGCTTCGACAGGGATACATCTTGCCTCACTTGCGGCAAAAATGTTTTAGCCCTGACTACCGGACCTGCAACAAGCTGCGGGAAAAAACACAAATAGAACGAGAAGTCGAGAAAGTTTCGGGCCGGTTCTATATCTTTCCGGTACAAATCGATGCTGTAACTGATAGCCTGAAATGTATAAAAAGAAATACCTATCGGCAATATGATATGCTGCAAGGCAAAATTACTGCTGAAAATGGTATTGATGTTGTCGATGCAGAAATCGGTATATTTATAATGCCCCAGTATAAGCAGGTTTATGGTAATAATAAATATCAGGTGAAATTTTCTTTCGGTTTTGTTGGACGACCTGTGCATCAGTCCCGAAAAGAAATAGTTTACTACACAGGACAGTATAAGTAAAATGAAAAATAATCCGCCGGCCTTGTAATAGAAAAACAGCGAGAAAAACAGCAGGTATATCGTCCTGAAATGAATGTGCTTCCGGCTTATTATGTAAATAAGATAGAAAACAGTAAAAAATCCCAGAAAGAGTTCGGAACTGAATAGTAACGGATTAGCAGGGTCGTAAGTAAACCAGGATATACTATCGTCTATTGATATATTAAAATCTTTCAGCCAGGTTAAAAATGTCTCCAATTCTATTTCGTTTTAATGTATTTATCGTATGCGCTCAGAAAATCGGACGAAAAAAGTTCTCCTTGCAGCTTGTATCCTTCTTTTGTGTAATGCACTTTATCTTTGGCCATTAGCGGTGCATAGCTTTTATCTTTGGGGGCGTAAATTCCGCCCATTCGGGCCAATAAATCCCAGATAATGCATCCGTCCATATCGAGCAATGCCTTGCTGTATTCTTCCACAAAGGTATTGAGTTTGTTGCGCCTGAACAAGGATGGGGGAGGGGTCATAATCAGTATCGCTACGTGGTTGTTCTTCTCCCGGATGTTTTTTATCATCAGGGCCATCTGGTATATGTAATCAATGCTTACCCATTTTCCGAAAGATTCGTTTGTCCCCAGGGAAATAATCACCAAATCGGGATTCAGAATAGACAGCTGCTCGAAAAAGATGGGGTATTTATTGTAGTCGGATGTTTTGGAGCCGTTGACCCCAATGGCGTGGTATATGACTCCCGGTTGGTCGTTTTCGAGTACGATACCGCTTAAATTATATACCGGAGATTGATTACCCGGCAACAGGTATATTTTATTTAAAGGATCCGGACTGCTGAATATGGAGACAAAGGGCTTATTATCAATAACTAAAGAGTCGTCTTTGATAATGTGATTTTCGGATACGGGTGTTTGTTTCGGGTATTTTGCAGCTGCTTTACCGGGTATTTTGATATTCTGCCCCGCCCGGATGGTATTTGAGCGCAGGTTGTTGGCTGCTTTTAGCGCGTCAACGCTTATATTGTGCGCTGTGGCTATGCGGTAAAGTGTTTCACCGGCCTTAACCTTGTGATAACCGGCATTTGCTTTGGCAGTAACCGGTTGCTTTTCGGGCTGGAACAAAACGGTTTCGTTTTTGAGAGCTAAAGATAGCTCGAAGCCGGGTTCCTTGGTGGGATATAACACCTTGACCGTGTTAAAGGGATGTGCCTGTCCGGTATTTAATTCGATGTAGAAATTTCGGGTATCGGTATATAGGCCGATACCGCTAAGGCCAATGGTTATGCCGGATATTGGTTTGACGTTCAGGTAATTCTGCCATTGTATATTCGATTGGTATTTTACCTGTTTGGTGCCGTTTGTTTTTGCGAGGGAGTAGGGGAAGGTAAATCCGTATCCTCCATCTCCGAAGCGGGATTGCAAGGCTTGACGGATGACATCGGTGAAAAAATCGGCTTGTATGTGCGAATCTCCGATGTGAACGATGTTGATTTTCTTCCGGCGCCCTGCCTCCAAATCGTGTAGCTTATCGAATACTTTGCCCAATAATTCCCCGTTTTCGAAATGGGAATTCTTCTCTTGTTCCTTTGCGCCGGCCTCGGATAGTTGCAACAGGCAAATGAAGAAGAGTAGAACGAATTGTATGTTTTTTGTTATTCCCATTGGTTGTGTCGGGTGATATAATTTAGTTGATGTTTCCGATTTCTTTCATTCGCTTGTATTTCAGGTAGCCGCTTTCTATTTCTTTGTAAATAAGGGTGGCTACCTTTTTAGAGCCGTTGGCATTAAAATGGGTATAGTCTTTATTGGCCAGCGGCGGTTTCTCTTCATCTACCCATTTCACCATCGAACCGTCTCCACCCATCAGGTTGTAGAGGTTGATGAATGCCGACCCCGATTCTTTGGCATAATGTCGTTGTGTCGATATTAAAGGTATAACGGCCTTATCGGTTTTCATTTCCATCTCTTGTTTGCTCGACTTATCGGCTGAAGAAACAATTATGACGTTCGCATTCCGAAAGCAATTGTTCAGATGTTCGACCACTTTCAACATCTTTTTCTCGTACCACGAGTAGTCGGTAGTTCCGTATCCTAGTACATTTGCTCCGTAGTGTATAATGATCAGGTCGTATTGCAACTTGTTGTCGAAAGATTTCAACAAACTGGTGTTCAGGATGGATAGTGGCAGCCCCGAATTTCCACGCATGGAGTAATTATCGACGTGAACTCCTTTTCCGTCATCGAAATTGACGCCATAGAAAGGAACGGAATAAGCCCGGTGGAATACCAGTTTAATACGCTTCGGATTGGTTGACGACAGGGCAAGGGTGTTCAATGTATCGCTGGGGACAAGCTCCTTCTGCGAAGCGTTTTCGTCTGTTGCCGATACATTGACAAATGCCTGTTCGTTTGTCGATTTTCCATAAAATAATACCGGATTATAGAGGTATTCGCAATGGTTGAGGTCGTTAGCTTTGTATTCGACAAAGGAGGAGGTAGAATCGCTGACAAACGACACTTGCCCGTCGATGCCAAAAGGAGCTCTCGCCTGAGAACCCTTTAAGAACGAGGAGGTTTGCCAGTCTTTGGAATAATGGTGCGAAACAGAATGGCGCGATAAGGCCGAAAGGGATGTTATGCTCACAAAACCAACCCCTTTGCCACCGAATTTATCCTGAAAAAGGCTACGAATATCTTGTACAATAAAATCGCCGTCGGTCATCGAGTCGCTGAAATAGGCGATTCGGATACTTTTCCTCTCCGAGTTTTCCAGCTTGTATAGTTTATCGTAAAAATCCAGCAGGTTGGAATGCCCTTCCATATTGCCGCTTGTCGAAAAATCGACTGCCGGTCTGCTGTCAATGCTATCCTTCCCAATAGAATCGCATTCGGCCATAGCGGTCAAGGCCAGGCTGTCGATTACAATATTGGTCGATTGGAATTCACTTTCGGGGAACAATCTGGCGGGCAGAATTGATTTGAAACAAATAAATACACAAATAGCAGCGAAAAGAATAAATAGTGCAGGATAAAAATAAGAATCATATTTATCTTTGTATCGAATCATAAGTCGGTTATATACAGTACTCTAACCTTAGTTTGTTGGTCTTGATTTTACTATGTGTCTGAAATTAACTGCAAAGCTAATTACTTTCTTTTATTTTCGGTAAAAAATAGGTTTAAAGTTTAGGTATTAAGTTCAAAGTTCAAAGTTTAAGGTTTCAAGTTGTAGGGTCGTGGCGTGCCGCGACCACATTAATGGTCAATGTTGTAATGGTCAATGTTGTGAAAAACGTAGGGGCGTATGCCATACGCCCGATACACGCACTGTCGAGACGTGCAAATGTTACATTATTATGTGTATTTTGAATATTGTGTGCTGGGCGTATGCCATACGCCCCTACGAAAATGCGCTATCCCCCACAATTATTTGCGGAAATCTGTGTAATCCGCGTAATTCGCGTTCTTTGTGTGCTGGGCGGGTCGGATCCTTTTGAGGCAGCCTCTTGGAGGGGCTGAGACTTTAAAGTCCCCCGACGGGGGATTTAGGGGGCTACCGCAATTACTTCTATTTCTACCCTTGCATTTTTTGGAAGCGACTTCGCGGCGAATGCCGAACGTGCCGGAAATGTGCCCTTAAATTGAGAGGCATATACCTCGTTCATCTCCGCAAAATCGGCGATGTCGGCCAACAGAACGGTTGTTTTCACCACATTATCCATACTCAGACCGGCCTCCGACAGAATGGCCTGTATATTCTTAAAAGCTTGCAAGGTTTGTTCTTTTATTCCGCCCGAAGGAAATTCACCTGTCGCCGGATTAATCGGTATTTGTCCCGATACAAACAGCATCCCGTTTGCCTCTATTGCCTGACTGTAGGGGCCAATGGCTGCGGGCGCATTAGTAGATGATATTGCTTTTTTCATATTTATTGCTTTAAATTATTCTGCCTGATAACCTCGTAAATAAGCACCCCTGCCGCCACCGAAACATTGAGGGAGCCGATAGTGCCATATTGCGGAATTTTCACCAGCTCGTCGCAGATGCGCAGGTTTTCGGTTGATACGCCTGTATCTTCGGCGCCCATAACTATTGCCACGGGGCCGGTATAATCAACCTCGGTATAGCTTTGCGATACGCGTTCGGTAGCTGCAACCACCTTCACGCCACTGTCTTTGAGGAATTGGATAGCGTCCTTCAAACTGCTCTCCTTGCACACCGGAATTTTGAGCAATGCTCCTGCCGAGGTCTTCACCGCATCGGCATTCACCGTTACGCTGCCCCGACTGGGGATGACAATTGCATCCACTCCGGCCACCTCGCAAGTGCGGGCAATCGCGCCAAAATTGCGGACATCCGTCAATCCGTCCAGCAGCAAAATAAACGGGCTTTTCCCCTGTTCGTACAAAAACGGTACAATATCCTCCAGTCGTTCGTAAGTAACCGCCGACAAGAAAGCGATAACCCCCTGATGATTTTTAAACGTAAAACGGTTGATACGCTCAACGGGAACCTTCTGCATCGGAATATCGTGCGTTTTCAGCACAGTCGATAGTTCCTTAAACAAATCGCCCTGCAATTCGCGTTTCACTATCACTTTATCTATCTCTTTTCCGGCTTCAACCGCTTCAATCACGGCACGAATACCGAAAATCATTTCTTTTTCTTTCATGTTATGAATTTTTCTCTATTCTGTTACTTTTCTTCTTAAAAGGTTTAACTTTATATAGCCACCTCAGATATATTGCCAACCAAATTATCCAGGCAATTACCATTATTTATCCCCCAGCATCACTTTCGCATTCAAAATAGCGGCATCGGTAATTTCGGATCCGCTTAGCATTTGGGCTAGTTCTTTGATGCGTTCGTCCCTTGTCAGTTCGCGCAGATTGGTTCGCGTACTGCTTTCATCGTCAGTCTTATACACAAAATAGTGGGTGTTGCCTTTTGCTGCAATCTGTGGCAGGTGCGTGATAGCCAATACCTGCATCTGCTTGCCAAAATCCTGCATAATCTGTCCCATTTTATCGGCCACTTCGCCCGAAACGCCCGTATCAACCTCGTCGAAAATAATCGTTGGCAAGGCCGTTGCACCGGCGATCATCGATTTCAGGCAAAGCATTACGCGCGAAATTTCACCGCCCGAAGCCACTTCCGAAATGGGCTGTAAGGGCACATTTTTGTTGGCCGAAAACAGAAACCGGAGGTTATCAAGTCCGGTTGAATCGGGCAGTTCTTTGGCTGTTATTTCGCACCCGAACCGGATATTTGGTATTCCCAGCACTGTAACTTTAGCCGTCAATTGCTCTTCGATGGTTTTGGTCGCCGCTTTCCGTTGCTTACTCAGTTCCTGTCCTGATGCGAGCATGGCTGCCTGCTTCTGTCCGGCTTCTTTTTGCAGCCTGGCGATGGTTTCGTCATACGAATCCAAACTGGCTATTTGAGCTTCCAGTTCGTGGTATATAGTCAACAATTCCGCAATGGAAGAAGCGCGGTGTTTTTGCTGCAGACTGTATATTAAATCCAATCGCGCCCCAATAAAAGCCAGGCGATCGGGGTCGTATTCAACGCTTTCGGCAGAATGTTCTACATCGGGCGACAAATCTTTGAGGTCGAGGTAAGCGCCCTCCAAACGCTGGATAATAGCCTCCGAATCGGGATAAACTTTCGATAAATTGCGGGCGATATTCAAGCTCTCTTTCAGCTGCTGAACCACATTCAAATCGTTGGAAGAAAGCAGGTTATGTATTCCAAACAAAGCCGACTTTATCTCCTCGGCATGATTCAGTATTTCCTGTTCTTTTTCCAGTTCTTCCTGTTCGCCCTCCTCCAATTTGGCCTCCACTAGGGCATTGTACTGAAAACGCAGGTAGTCCTCGTCCTCTTTGCTTTTTTTCGACAGCTCCTGAAGTTCAAATAAAGACTTCTGAGCCGTTTTATATTCTTTGTATGCCGACTGGTATTCTTTCAGCAGGGCTCTTGTTCCGGCCAAAATATCAAGCGCCTGCATCTGAAAGCGGTTATCGCCCAGCAACAGGTTCTTGTGCTGCGAATGAATGTCTATCAGTTGTTCGCCCAACAATTTCAGCTCGGTGAGCGATACGGGCGTGTCGTTGATAAAAGCCCTCGATTTTCCGGTCGATAATATTTCGCGCCGGAGGATATAGGACTGCGCATCGTACTCAATGCCGTTTTCTTCACAAAAAGCATTCAAGTCGTATGCCGAAACATCAAATGTTCCCTCCACAATACATTTCGATTCGCCCACTTTTATAGCCTTCACATCAGCCCGTTGACCCAAAATCAGAGACAAAGCGCCTATAATAATAGATTTACCGGCGCCGGTTTCTCCTGTAATAACAGAAAAACCGGCGCTAAAATCAATCTCCAAAAGATCGATCAGCGCATAGTTTTTTACATATAAGGATTTCAACATAATTATCCGAAACTAAGGTTGTACACTTATTTGATATTTATGTAATTAATTGTAAAACAAATAAATAAACGTACAACCATTTATATTTTCATTGCTTTTTCGCAAACAACAATGTATTCAAATAACATGGTATTTACGGTTTTTCCAGCTTCATTGGTTGGCGAATTTCTGCTGGGCATTGCTTTATTACTCAGCGCTCTTTCGTAGGTAACAATATGTTTAAAACCGTTTTCTTCAAACTTTTCGGCTATAAATTGGTCAGTTGGTAATTGTACATTTTTAACGGTTCTATTTCCAACAACATAAATTGATTTGCCACCTTTTTTGATACTGTTTGCCACCTTTTGTATCGAAGTTCTCAAATCGCCATAAAATGCCGAAACTTCCAATGCTCGCTTAGCATCGACTTTATTTATTTGCGAAATATAGTCAGCAATTACACCTTCTGTTATGTTCTGTTTAGGTTTCGTTCCTCCCATTAGCATGGCATCAATTTTTCGAGCATATTCAATTCCCAACCATTCGTTGGAAAGAGTTGAAAACTGTCCGTATGCAACGGTTGTTCGACTATCTCCATAAGGAGGACTTGTAAGCGCCACATCAAAAAAATCATTCTGTGGTTGAAATGTAGAATATTGAACATTTACACTTACTTCATTGTCCAATTTTGGGAAATAAAAATTTGTGTATAGGAAAACTGTATCTTCTAATTTTTTAAAATAAACGCCCATTACATCGGGATTAAAGTTCAGAATATCCTCCGATTTCATGCGGTATAACTTAAATTCATTATTCCTTGTGTAAGAACACTCTCTAACAGTTTCGGAAAAAGGAATTAAAAAGAAATTTCGAATCTCTTCGCTTTCTATTTTGTCTATAAAGTGTCTGATAATAGTTAAATTATCTATTACTTCTTTTGAAAACCAAAACCCGATATTTGTAATTTGCGGACATTTCAAATTTTTGATATTGTTTTCGTTTTTCAGACATTCAAATACATTACTTCTGAAAATCTGCCGTGTTTCTATAAGTTCATTTATTGAGATTCTTGTAAATTTCACTTTTGAAATCAGTACCGCTAAAGGATTTATATCAAAACCATGCATCTCGGTCAAGCCGCATTCCAAGCCACTTGCAAACGAAGACCCTGAACCACAGTAAGGATCAAGCAATCTCCCTTTTGACACGTTGAGTTCTTGTAGTATATCAATACCGATTTGAGGTAACATGGTTGCAGGGTATTTATGCAAATTCGGATACATAGAAGCATAAGACTGTCCTGCATAATCGTATTTTGTATTTCTTACAACTTGATAGCTCATAAATCCATTATATTATTAAATAGAAATGGCAGTTTATCTTCATATGCTCTGAATCCTGTGCCATGATTTCGTGCCATTGAGCCTTTGTCATGTAATCTCAAATCTACCAAAATATTTTCTGCTTTGAATTGGTCAGCTAATAATTCTGGCGAAGTGCCTTTCATTAGTTGTGCTCTTGAGAAATGAAAATATTCCATACCATCTCTTTCTTCTGTAAATGCAGAAACAAAAAGCAAAGCAGGTATTTTTTGTACAAATCTTTCGGCTAAATCGTGCAATTGCCAAGTGGCAACAATTTCGCCTGAAATATGCCTAACTGAGATTTCCGTTTTTTGTACATCAAGAAAAAGTCCTGCACTATTGGGCTTTAATGACATAGTATAATATAAACCCTGTCGGCCCTCTTTATCAAGGCTCCCATATTTCTTTACGGCCTCTAAAGGTGGCATTTTCCACGCTTTATTGTTGAATGTAAACAAGGTAATCAAAGTATTTTCCTTTGTTCGGTGAGCTTTTAATTCTGCTCCTTCAATATCGGGGTGGGCATCATTATTTTCCTTGATACCTAACATTGTTTCGAGCGTGTAACCAATTCCCGTTGAACCATTTCGCAGGGTTGGCACAAATCCTAGATCTTTGATTTCTTTGAATTTTTTTGTGAATTCTTCAATTCTCATTTATTTATAACTTTTCTTGAACTATTTTACAAAGATAATGATTTATTTTATAAAAGAGTTGAGTTGAAATTATTAACAAGGGAGTATTACGTGGTTAAAACGAAAAGAGTAGAACCGAAAATCCCGGCTCTACCCTTAAAAAACAACCTATTAATAAATACCTGAACCTAAAATATCTTTGTAACCTTATTTTTTAATGTTCTACTTCCTTTGACTGGCATAAAACTAAAAGGTTTAATGGGTTTGCAAATTAATTCTTTGATTTTCATTTTTAAGATATTGGCATATTGGCAAATTGCATATTATTAATATCTTTGTAGGCGAATTCTAAAACTTTTTAATAAATGAAAAAAAGAAAACTGGCGGTAATTGTTGCCGCGTTGAATGCTTCTCTGGCTTTTGCCGGCGGTCTGTTGACAAACACCAATCAAAGTGTACATTTTTTGCGTAATCCGGCTAGAGACGCATCAACCGAAATTGATGCCGTTTATACCAATCCGGCAGCTTTGGTAAAGCTGGGAGACGGATTCCATTTTTCGATAACTAATCAAAGCGCATTTCAAACCCGTACCATTAACTCCACTTTTGCACCTTTTCAAGCTTCCGGCCTGAGTGAGACCAAAGAATTTGAAGGTAAGGCATCTGTGCCGGTTATACCGAGCGCCATGGGAGTTTATCGCGTGGGCGACTGGGCGATTTCGGGAAGTTTTGCTATTGCAGGTGGTGGCGGTAAAGCTACATTCGACAGGGGTTTACCTTCGTTTGATGCACAGATAAGAGCTGTGCCTGCGGGCTTAAACGCAAATGGCATACCAACCAGCCAATATTCGGTAAACCAATATATGGAAGGTTCTTCTATTATATTTGGCGCACAATTGGGCGGAACCTACAAGATAAACGAACTATTTTCGGCTTATGCAGGTTTTCGCCTGAATATTGTGAACAATGGTTATAAAGGTCATTTGAAAGATGTACGGGTGAATCCAACACATCCGCTTCTCAATCCTACCGGAAACTCGATGCTGGCAACCGATTTTTTTAATGGTGCAGCTGATTTGGCTCAGGGAACGGCAGGTCAGTTAGATCCGCTTATTGCAGCAGGTGCAGGAAGTTATACGCTCGGACAGTTGGTGGCAGCGGGTATGTTGCCTCAAGCTACAGCCAATCAATTGGGCGCAGGCTTAGGTCTTGACCCGTCCGTGTACAACAACCTGTCGGTGGACGCTGTTAGAGGCAGTTATATTACTATGTCGGGCGCTTACCGGAATAATGCAGAAGCCGTAGCCGATAAATACCTCGATTGCACCCAATCGGGCTGGGGTGTTGCTCCGATAATAGGTTTTAACTTCAACTATCAGGACAAATTGAATATCGGGGTAAAATATGAGTTTAAAACTGCGCTCAATGTCGAAAATAAAACAAAACGGGATGATACCGGCATGTTTACCGATGGTGTAAACACACCGCACGATATTCCGGCTTATTTATCTGTCGGCGCATCCTACAAAATCCTTCCGCAACTAACAGCCAGCGTAGGTTATCACCATTTCTTCGATTCGGATGCTAAAATGGCCGGAGACAAGCAAAAAGACGCCGGTTCGACCAACGAATACCTGGCCGGTGTTGAATACCAGATAAACAAGTTGTTCCTTGTCAGTGCAGGGGGGCAAATCACCAAATACGGTGTTGGCGACGCTTACCAGCGGGATTTGAGTTTCTCCTGCGATTCGTATTCTATCGGTCTTGGCGGAGCAGCCAATGTTTCGCCAACAGTCAGAATTAACCTGGGCTATTTCTGGACAAACTATTCCGATTATACCAAAGAACCCGGTGGAGGAACTACAAAAGACGTATTCTCGCGCACTAATAAAGTATTTGGAGCAGGCGTAGATTTTTCGTTCTGAAAAACAGACTATTAGTCTAAACAATAAAAATGTGGAGACGCCCAATTTGGGCGTCTCTGTGTGTTTTTATGTCCGCGCCAGCAAGAAAATGGTCGCGGCATGCCACGACCCTACATTATTCATATTATTTCCGCAGGGCAAATACATGAAAAATTTTAGTACTACTGTTACGAATGAGATTCCTCCTTTTGGTCGGAATCTCCTACTCATATCAGCAACTTTACCGAAAGGCATAAGCAGTAAAATTTTTCATGCATTTGCCCTAATTATTCCCGTCATTCCATTGAAATTATTAATTTTTTACCTACCTTTGCAGCGCTTTGTTCCGATGGATAATTCTATCCCGGGATTAAAAGGGAATCAGGTGTAAATCCTGAACAGACCCGCTGCTGTAAGCTCTACTTTAATTCAGAATTGAGAATTCAGAATTAAAAACATTGTTGCACAATACTCAAATCCACTGAGGATAGTGGAGAATGGAGACCGAGATACAGAGAATGAAAATTCTCAACTCTCAACTCTCAATTCTCAATTCCTTGGGAAGGCGTGCAAAATGAGAGTAAGTCAGAAGACCTGCAAGGCGAATATTATTCTGATGGCTTTCGAGGAAAAGGCTAAAGAGCGGTTTTTTATAACAATTTTCGTCCATTTTTTTTGAACTAGTTGTAAGAATGCGTTTCTGATTCTCTGTTCCCCCGTGGCAGCCGGAATAATTTGGTTTTATGACGAAATTGTTTAACGGAATGCAGAAATTGTTGATTTTTATGGCGCTTGTTTGGATAGCGACCGGATTGTATGCACAGTCCGATTCTATTCCTGTGCAATCTATTCAGGCCGTGGAAGTAAGGGCTACTGTGAAAACGGCTGCAACAAAAGCCGTAACTCCGGTGCAAGCAATCAACAACGAGGCTATTTACAGCATGGGCATACAATCGGTCTCCGATGCTGTGCGGCGGTTTTCGGGCGTGGTGGTAAAAGATTATGGCGGCATAGGCGGCATGAAAACCGTTTCGTTGCGCGGAATGGGCGCACAACATACAGCAGTGAGCTACGATGGAATGACATTCGGCAATGCGCAATCGGGCATCATCGACATCGGACGCTTTTCGCTGGATAACATTTCGGAAATAACGCTCAGCATCGGGCAACCCGACAATATATTTCAGACAGCGCGCGTGTTTGCTTCGGCAGGCGTAGTGAGTATAGAAACTGCCGCTCCCGATTTCGCCAATCGACCCTACAGGGGAGGCGCTTCGGTAAAAGCCGGTTCTTTCGGATATTTCAGTCCGTCCTTGTATTATGCGCATAAAATCAACAACAAGTTTTCGGTTTTGGGACATGTGAATTGGGAACGTACCGATGGCAAGTACCCGTTCGAGATACAGAATGTGCAGACAAGCCTGTTGGGGAAACGGATAAATTCGGATGTACAGCTCTTTCGCGCCGAGCTGAATTTGTACGGCAATATGAACGAGGCGGGACAACTGAAACTGAAACTGAATTATGCCGATTCGGAAAAAGGTATTCCGGGCGCCGTCATCATCGAAAATGACTACCATCGCGACCGCCTGCAAAATCGCGATTTCTTTCTACAAGCACACTATAAAAACAGCTTGAGCCGAAAACTATCGCTACAAGCGAATCTGAAATTTAGCCGCACCTACTACAAATATAGGGAGGCGCAATACAGCCGTACAGACAGTATCGTACAATTTGAATACTATGCTTCGGCAGGAATATTATACAACCCTGTTCAGTATTTGTCGGCCTCTTTGACGGAAGATGTCGCCTGTAATCTGCTGAAAAACAACTTTATAGATTCGTCCGAACCTCGCCGGCTAAATTCGCAGAGCTTGCTGGCTATCCAATTCAAGAATGCTCAATTAACGTTGACGGGCAGTTTACTGGCCAGTTATATCACCGAAAAAACGAGGGTGGGGAAGTCGGCAGAAGACAAGCATAAAATAACGCCTTTTGCCGGGTTTACCTATCGTCCTTTGAGCGTAACCGATTTGCGCTTGCGGGCATTTTACAAAAAGATATTCCGAATACCGACTCTTGACGATTTATACTACCGCCGTTGGGGAAATTACGACCTCCAACCCGAATACACTACACAATACAATATAGGTATTACGTGGTCGGGCGTTGTTTCCCGTGTGTTCGACTTTGTATCTGTTTCGGCAGATGGATACCGTAACAGGGTGGACAATAAGATTGTGCCCTTCTTTAGCGGGCCGATATTTATTATGCGTAATTATGGCAAGGTGAAAATCACCGGTTTGGATGTTAATGCGAAGATAGAGGCAAGTGTATCGAAAGACGTGTCGTTTCAATTATGGGGAACGTATGGTTATCAGAAGGTGATTGATGTAACAGACCGGACTAATCCCAAAAGCTATAAACACCAGTTGCCCTATACGCCGCGGCATTTCGGCTCGTTTGCCCTGAATTGTAACAATCCCTGCTTGAATATTTCCTATACGGCGGTTATATCCGGTATGCAATATTGGCAAAATCAGAACAAACCCGAGAATGAACTGGCGGCTTATTCCGACCATACCGTATCGTTGAACAAAGCATTTCGTTTTGGCGACAAGGCGCTAAAAATACAATTTAATATGCTGAATATCTGGAATAAAAACTACCAGATTGTTCACTATTATCCCATGCCTCGCCGCTCGTTCATGCTATCGGCCAATTTGAATTTCTAACTTAAACAACTAAAATAATTATGAAGACTAAAAATTTATTATTAGCATTTTTTACAGCAGCGTTTGTTGCCGTTTCTTTCTCGTCCTGCAATGACGATGATGTCTCAGGAAATACAAATCAGGGTATTCCTCAATCACCGCGTAGTCTTACGGCATACAATGGCAAAGTGTATGTAAGCTATTTCGATGGCTATCTGGCCCGGATTGATACGGCCAGGTTAACTGTTGATGCTCAGGTGAAAGTCGGACGCTGTCCCGAATATGTGCGTGTGGCGAATAACAAGCTATATGTGGCCAATTCGGGTGGATTGGATTTTAATAACGAATTGGGCTATGATAAAACCGTTTCGGTTATTGACCCTGTATCGTTCACCAGAATAAAAGACATTGAGGTGGCGCTCAATCCCGATAAACTGGCCGTAGATAGCAAAGGAAATGTATATGTTATCTCGAATGGTAACTATGGCGATGTGCAGAGCGCGCTTCAGAAAATAGACGCTGCAACCGGCGAAGTGAAAAAACTGGGGCTGAGCGCTTCGTATATGACTATTTATAACGATAAACTGTATCTGATTGATTCGCAGTATGATGAAAATTGGAATACGATAAATACATTTTTGGTATATGATACAAAAACCGAAAGCCTGATAACCGACAGTTTTGTAACCGACGGCACGGAAGTGAGCAATCCCTATTCAATCAGTGTCAATCCGTCAAACGGAGACGTGTATATCGGCTCATCGGACTATGTAACAGATGGCGATATGTACATTTTTAATCAGGATGGACAGCTCATCAAAAAATTCGATACCAAAGGCTTGAATCCGATAGGCGCCTATTCTCAACTTTCGGGAAAAGGAATGTATATCCTGAACAGTGGAAATATCAATAGTAACGATGCTAATCTGGCATTCTTCAATTTTCAGAGCGATGCCGTTGAATATGATGTGTATGCCACACAAAATGGTCGTGGCATGGGCGATACTGCTCAGGATTTGCTTGTTTACGGGTCGAAAGTGTATGTAGCGATGTCCGGTTCGGCTTTGATATATGTTTTGGACAAACAAGGCAAGGAAATCTCGGTTATCCGGTCAGCCAGATAAGATCGTAAAAAAACGCATGAAAATAAAAATTCTACTTCTTGCATTAGTCTTTCTGTCTTTATACTCCTGTCGCAATGGCGGGGAGAAGAGGGCGGACGCCACTGCTTTGGAGCGCTGCGATATAAAGTATGCAAAAGGATTCGATATAAAAAAACAGGCCGGTTATGTAGAAGTAACGGTCTATAATCCTTGGGATTCGACCAGCATTTTGCAAAAATATATTCTGGTGGAGAAAGATAAAGACTTGCCGCCGGAATTGCCCGAAGGCCGGTTGATACGGACGCCCTTGGAAAATATTGCCGTCTTCTCTACCGTTCATTGTGCTGTGTTGCAAGAGCTTGGCATCCTGAACATTATATCAGGCGTATGCGAACCACAATACATTAATGTGGATTACATAGCAAAAGGAGTTGCCGATGGTTCGATTGCCGATTTGGGACAGGCAAGCAGTCCGAATATCGAAAAAATAATCATGATAGACCCCGAAGTAATTATGGTATCGCCGATACAGGGAATGGCTTACGGAGCAATTGATAAAACTGGAGTTCCACTCATCGAAACGCCCGATTACATGGAATCTACCCCCTTGGGACGCACGGAATGGATTAAGTTTTATTCGGCCTTCCTGGGCAAGGAGCAACAGGCCGATTCGTTATTTGCCGACATCGAACACCGGTACAACGAAATAAAAACGCAGGTGGAACAAACAACCGGTCGCCCAACGGTATTTAACGATGTGAAGTATGGAAATATGTGGTATGTTCCGGGGGGAAAAAGTTACATGGCCAACCTGCTGAAAGATGCGGGAGCCTGCTACCTGTGGGCCGATGACGAGGCTACCGGTTCGGTGATGTATTCGTACGAGGCCATTCTCGACAAGGCCGAAGATACCCAATTCTGGCTGATAAAATACAACAATCGGGGGCCCGATATGACCTATAAAAGTCTGGAAAAAGAATTTAAACCCTATTCGTATTTCGACGCTTTCCGAAACCGGAATGTATATGGTTGCAACACCGGCAAAGTACCCTATTACGAAGATTTGCCGATTCATCCCGAATATGTGTTGCAGGATATGGTCGCTGTTTTTCATCCCGCCCTGTTCCCCGGTTATGAACCGAGATATTTTAAAAAACTGGAAGAATAGGATGCCATCCGAAAAGCGGTATATCAAGCTATATGTTTTCCTTGTACTGGGAATAATTCTGCTGTTCATGACGAATCTTTTTTTCGGTGCAGTAGAAATCCCCGTGCAGGTTATTCTCGATATTCTGATGGGTAACACCCCCGAGCGAAAAGCCTGGGGGCATATTGTCCTCGAATCGCGTTTGCCGCAAGCCATTACAGCCTTGTTTGCCGGTGGCGGAATTGCCGTATCAGGCCTGCTTTTGCAAACAGCCTTCCGAAATCCGCTGGCCGATGCCGGTATTCTGGGTATCAGCGCGGGAGCCAGCTTGGGCGTTGCGCTGGTCATCTTGTTTTTCGGCGGATTCATTGGCGGAATATCTACTTTCAACCTGTCGTCATCCATGCTTGTTGTTGTTGGCGCTTTTGTGGGCGCGGCGCTCATACTCGCTGTTATAATGGGCTTTGCATCCGTTGTCCGAAACAATATTATGCTGCTTATTATTGGCATTATGGTCGGTTACCTCACCTCATCCCTCATTTCGCTGCTGAAATATTGGAGTACCAGCGAGCATGTTTTTTCGTACATGCTGTGGGGGATGGGCGATTTTTCAGGCGTACCGGTTGCCCAGCTTCCATTTTTCAGCAGCGTTGTTTCAATCGGCTTAATCATGTCGGTTTTGTTGATAAAACCCCTGAATGCCTTGCTGTTGGGCGAACGGTATGCCAGCAATCTGGGGGTGAAAGTAAAAACCATTCGCTTGGCCTTGCTGTTTTGTGCCGGATTGCTGACAGCCATTACTACCGCCTATTGCGGCCCCATTTCTTTTATTGGCCTGGCCGTTCCACACATCGCACGCCTGCTGCTAGGCACCTCCGACCACAAGCTATTATTGCCGGTTACCATTCTGACAGGTTCGTGCATCGCCCTGCTGTGCAACCTGATTAGCGTATTACCCATCTTTGCCGGTGTAATTCCGCTGAACGCCATCACCCCGGTATTCGGCGCCCCAGTCATCATCTACGTCATTGTTAACCAGAAGAGGATACAGTATTTTAATTGAGAATTGAGAGTTGAGAATTAAATATGTAGAGACGTGGCGCGCCACGTCTCCAGGGTAAACGCATGAAAAAAGTCCGAATAAGCTAAGGCTGAAAGCCTTTAATAACCCAGCCCAACGCAGCGCATTGGGTTAAGGTCAGACATCCGTGGTCGGATCAGTAAGCCCAGCATAGAGATATGTTATAGATTTTCTCGGGTTATTTGTTTTTATGTCGGGAAAAGTGTATATTTGTAACACTTTTATGTCGATAAAAGTGTAATAGCGTAACACTTTTATGTCGATAAAAGTGTATTCAATAACAATTATATATTTATAAAAATGTATAGATTAAGAATTAAAGAGCTGATAAATTGGAAATTAGATAAGCAAAGAAAACCATTGATTGTTCAAGGTGCGCGTCAGGTTGGGAAAACCTGGCTAATCAAGGAATTGGGGAAAACCGAATTTCAACAAACGGTTTATGTCAATTTTGAGAAAGAAATACGTTTGCAAGCTTTGTTTTTGCAAGACCTTAATCCCAAACGTATAATTACTACTTTGGAGGCTTTTTTCTCCACCAAAATTGAACCTGAAAATACGCTGATTATATTCGATGAAATTCAATCTGCACCTAAAGGGCTTACTGCGCTGAAATATTTTTGTGAAGATGCGCCTGAATATTACCTTGTTGCTTCCGATTCGCTACTTGGTATGAATTTACATAACAAAGTTTCGTTTCCGGTTGGCAAAGTGAATTTCTTATACCTGTTCCCACTAAATTTCTACGAATTTCTGCTTGCAATTGATGAAACAGGTTTGGCTGGAATTTTAGAGAAAAAGCAGTGGGACATATTGCCTGTTTTTACCGAAAAACTGAAGGATAATTTACGTTGCTACTTTTATACAGGCGGGATGCCGGAAGTCGTAAATGATTTTGTTATCAATCGTAACTGGAGTAATGTTAGGGGAATACAGGAAGATATTATTACTACTTACGAAAATGACTTTTCCAAACACGCCCCTTATGAAATTGTTCCACGACTGAATATGGTTTGGAACAGTATTCCGGCTCAATTGGATAAGGAAAACAAAAAATTCGTTTATGGCGTAATGAAAGAAGGTGCAAGAGCAAAAGATTTTGAGTTGGCGATACAATGGTTGGTTGATTCAGGTATTTTACTGAAAACTTTCAGAATATCAAAACCCAATATGCCGCTTATTGCATATCAGGATTTATCGGCTTTCAAGCTGTTTTTTAATGATATAGGATTGCTTGTGGCAAAATCAGGATTAGACCTGAAAACAATTATCAGTGGCAATTCGCTTTTTACCGAATTTAAGGGAGCATTGACCGAACAATTTGTAATGCAACAACTTTGCGCAGCTAAAATGGATTATATCGGCTATTGGACAAATGAAAACAGTTCCGCTGAAGTTGATTTTGTAATTCAACACGATAACGAAATTATACCCATAGAAGTAAAGGCGGAAGAAAATACCAAAGCCAAAAGTTTCAAATTCTTTTGTGAAAAATACAAGCCGCAAACAGCCATTCGTACTTCCCTGTCCGATTTCAGGCAAGAATCGTGGATGACAAATGTGCCACTCTACATTATCGGCAACTATTTATGATAAACTGTTGGCAATGGAGCAAAGGGCTACTGCAAATTTGAGCCTTTCTCTACATAATTGTAAAAATGCCCGAAAAAGCTTACATATATGTAGGATTCATTTATCCGTATCATTGTCCTGCTGGCCGAAACAGTCGGTGTTTATGCAGGAATGCTGGTCGCTTTTGAGAACTTTTCTACCTTCACGGTGAGGCCGGTGATTAACATACACGACTTGATTGTATTGAAGGATTACAGAAGTTTGGGTGTCGGGCGGAGCTTGATGGAGGCCATTACAGCTGTCTGGGCTAAACAAACTCAAGGAACCACCTTCCCAGGCAATCCCTTGACATATTCCATATTTTAATATCCAATTAAATTAGGCTGATTTCTCTTAGCGCTTGCACGCCAGGATATTTATATGGAAAGCCCCCCCACCCCCCGCAGGGGGGAAGCCCCTCCAAACCTCCCCGTAGGGGAGGCTTCAAAAGTCCCCCTGCGGGGGATTTAGGGGGCTGGAGTTTGGAGGGGCTTTTTTGTGTATTCTACACTTCCATCATCATACACCGTCCGCTTGATTAACAGGCCTTTGGCGGTTGCTTTTGCCGGCTTGCCTGTCAGGTCGATGAATGAGGAGGATATTTCTGTTTTTTCTGCCGTTGCTGCTTCTTCCACCCCTGTTGAGGTGTCTGTTAAATAGATTTTTATACCGTAGATGTTGGGGGCATCGGTTGCATTGGGGGTACTTTGACCGCCGAAAGTGAAAGAGCCTGATTTCCAGTATAAACGGATAACCTTCAGTTGTTTGCCAAAATCGGTTATCGGTGTAACGGCTCCTCCAACTGCATATGCTACCTGATAGGCTGTTTCGGGTACCAAAAAGACGGGAACCGAACAGGCATTGCTCGGATTGGACGGGAAACTCAACATCTTTGGAACGTTTGCATCGGTTGCATCGAGAACGTCGGGAAACGGCAAATTCTGATTAAACAGGTTGTCGGGAAAGGTTGTTCCATCCAAACTAATGGCCACTACGGGATAACTAATTGCTCTTCCTTGTTGCGATGCACCCGAGAACTCCACTTTTTCGATGGCGTAGGCGCCGGCATTGACTATGTCAACGTAACCTCCACTGCTCAGGCTCAGGGCATTGAATGCACCGTTGATATCCAGGCAGCTGACTGTTAAGCTCTGTGAGGCGAGGCTCCCACCGGCGGAGGTGGTTACGGTGATGCCGTTACTTACACTACTGTACAAGTTTCCGGTTGCTGATGAGAAGTTTTTAAGCACAATGGCCGGGTCGCCTTGAGCGGTTGCAGCTAAACTGCCGACTAGTAGCACGGATGCTAACATGAATTTTTTGTAATTCTTTTTCATAATGATATATATATATTTTAATTAGTAAATTAGCGAATATCGCAGGGGCGCTCCCAGCCCCCTAAATCCCCCGTAGGGGGACTTTTGAAGCCTCCCCCACGGGGAGGTTTGGAGGGGCTTCCCCCCTACGGGGGGGGCTGTTGGGGGGGCTGTTGGTTATTTTATTATTTTTTTACTAACCGTCTTCCCTCCAGCATAAACCTTCACAATAACCAAATTATCACCGCCGATCGTTGCGTTTAGCGAATGATTGTTGGGTTTGGCCGAGTAGATGATTTGGCCTTGCACGTTATATACATACACTTCGTCTATAACTTCCTGCGATTCAATATGTAACAGCTTGTCTTTGACGCTTATTACTATTGTTTCGTCGTCGCTTTGAGTTTCGGCTATGGCTGTTTCTACTTTTACTATTTTTAGCGAGAAACGGTTATCTATAAACAGGTTTTCGTCTAGCGTCAGGTTATCGAAGGTGTACATCGACTGTGTTGTCAGGTCGTAATCTTTTCCGGTGGCGGCATCGTGCAGATAGGCTTTGTTGTTCTCTGCCAACAAGTTCGTTAAGTTACCTACATTGATGGTTATTTTATCCGTCAATGGGGTTCTGAAGCCTAATGGAATGGTTCCTCCATTTTTGATATACTCGTAAGGCAAGGCGTTCAGGTTGAGGCGTTGACCGTCTCCTGAGAACGAGAATCCGCTGATTGGGCGCACATCTCCGTTGGCTACGAAGAGCGACATCACGTCCTCGCCATTGGTGTAGGTGGCCGAATAGTGATCGCCAAACTTGAGGCGGGTTACCGAGCGAGCGCCTGCTTGTGTTACCGTAACCGGAACTTCCAATTTTGAACTGCTTCCACCGGACAGTCCGCTCCTGAGCGTACGTCCCGGGTGGTTGACCGTCATGTTTCCGTTGGCTACCAGCGTGTTGTTGGGGAATACCCCTTTGGCTTTCACTATAAAGGCTTGCATGGGCGCTATATAGGGGTCTGTTGTGCTGGAGCCGGATATGTATGAGCCATTGGACAATATTTGATACTCATCATAGATATAAGTCGAATTGGCATTATAGAACTCCAGGAAACTGAGGTGTGCCATAAATGGATTGCCTATCATTACCAGTTCGTTGGCAGCGCCTGACTTGGCGGTCAGACCGAAATCGGCGCCGGGGGCAGGGATTGCCGAGTTGTTTTCAAAGATAAAGCGATTGGCGTATGTTCTGTCCAAACCGCTGTAAACAGGGTAATCGGGACTTACGTTGGTGGCGCCTTCGTAATATACTTTGTATTCCGTATCCTTTTTGGGGAACGCGAAGGTATCCAATCGGGCCTTGTCGTCGTTTGCACTTGCCCAGATTCCCAGGGCTTGTCCCCGTTTGAAGGTTACGTCCGGTTCGGTGATTAACCAGTTCCATTTGGGCGCATTGATATACTGGGCGTACGGACCCGACGACGAGTTATTTTCGCCCCAAATCTTGATATAGGACGTGATTGGGTCGAGCGCCGGTATCGGGTTTTTGACGTAAAGGTCGCCGATATAGAAGTTTTGCAAGGGTGGTGCAAACATGTACCAGCGATGCGCATAGAGTTCGGCTTCTATAAATGCCTTGTTATACGTCAACAAATCGGGTCGTTTTACCTCGCCGCCGAATTGGAAATAAATGCTGTCGGCCGTTGGCGAGCTAAAGGGCGGATAGGGCAAATCGCTTGTGTTTGACGGTGTTAAATCGGGGTAACCGAAGGTAGTATTTCCTTTGGGGATATACACATTGGTACAAGCTTGTGGAATATTGGCCATCGGATACAAGCTGCTTGCCGGATTGTGCCAGTTGTCGGCATCGTGCCAGTCGCCTGCATTTCCGTTGTTGTTCCACACCAAACTGTCGGGTGCGCGGTAGATAAACACACTGTCCATGGTAGTTGAAACTACATTACTGGTACCTTTGTACATGGCTTGCACCAGCAGATACTCCCTCGGTGTGGCATCCTTAAGCGGGTGGGTATAGGTGTCGTACGGGTTGCTGGGGTTTATGGGGGTGTAGTCCGATTTGTACCAATACACATCGAAAGTTCCTGCCGGATTGACGGTTACCGATCCGCTGCTACCTTCACAGATGATAGCCATACCGTCGAGGACATTGAAACCCAGCGTCCGGTTATTGTGGCCTGAGTGGCATTCTACCATGCCGCTGTAAACGGGCGTTTCGTCCGGCGCTGATGACAGGTTCATTGTGAGAGCATAGCCCAGGAAACTGGGGTCGGTCGGTATATCGATTGCCTCTATTTCGAACAACACATCCAACATGGCATTGGGGGGCAGACCCGAGGGATTGGGAACAACGTAGGGAGTCGAACCAACCGCTGTGTAATTTTGCGGAAGGGCATCATCAAACCAATACAATTGGAAATTGATGGGGCCTTCGAATGGTATTCCGCCAATATTTTGGATTTTTACATCCACCTTTAGTTTGCCGGTTATGGGATCGGTATAGATTTTTCGGGGTGCGCCCGATTTAAAGACCAGGTCGGCGCCTTCGGCTGTCATCGTTCCTTCGGTATTGAGCATGGTTGCCTGCTGCAAAAAGTTATTGAAGGGGCGTGATACTACGCCACCATCTGCTGCAAATTTGGCTGCGGGGCTAAGGGGATGGTCAGGGATAGTGAGATCCTCATTCACCCAAAGCGGGTTGTAGGCTATCTGATTCCATACCGAACGGGCAGGCGCCCAAACGCCTGTGGGTGGGCCGTAGGCACGTAATTCTCCACGAAAACCACCACTAGTCTCTGCGGTTGCCAGTATTTCGGCATTTCCATCACCTGTAATATCTGCTACTATGGGGTATTCGTTGATAGTTGAAGATCTTACACCTGAGAAAGTATATAATACCCTGGTTCCTGCGGTAGGATCGGTATTTAGCGGATCACCTTGAAGGATAAGAGTGCTACCATCATCGGCATATTCCCGCCCATCAATAATACGCAAGGTAGTTTCGTCCCGGTATATTAATTGCGCTGTTCCGCTTTGTCGGAAATCGAATAAGGACAAGGTAGTAGCTGCGGAAGTATCCGTTGTAGGGAGATTCCACATCAAGTTTAACAATCCGGTTGTTAAATCTAATTTATAAGCATTTATTATACAATAAGCTGTCATTGCTATTTCGGGGTATCCGTCTCCATCCAGATCTCCTACAAAAGGTTGGGAAGAAACATTTCTGTTGGGAATACTAATAACATCGTTTGTGTGCATAATTGCTCCTGTACGTGGATTATAAATATAAACCGATGAACTCGCAGGTGAAAGAACTTTTCCTGTAACCACTACATCCAGTTTTCCATCCAGGTCGAAATCAGCCAGCGCTGTACCTCCGTCAACAATGTATGGTCTTGCTCTGTCGGCGCGTTGCCACAGCGTAAAGGTATTGGGCGAAACGGGTGTATAGTCGTTATTGTAGTCGGTGATGCTTACTTTATATACACAATCACCCCCAACCAATTCCATTGTGCCGTCGCCATCTACATCTCCGGCAACTAAAGTTGCCTGGTAACCTATATGATTAGACCCACCTTGATGTCCAAAGATACCTAAAGAATAATTATAGCCATCGAGAGCCACAGCGCTAGGCGTAATTGGCTGAGGAGTTTGGTCGCCATCTATCAATAGCGTACCGGTTTCGGCATCGTATATTCTGTTGCAAACAACTACCTGTTTATGGCCGTCTCCCATCAAATCGACAAGCAGAGGACTGGGATTTCTAAAAAGAGTTGTAGAAGAGTATTGTTTTCTCCATTCCTCAACAAAACCTGTCCCCGGAGTATATTTGTATCGCAATAACAAAGGGGGGATTCCTGTAGCAGCATCATTGGCCGTACCTGTGAAAGCCACGAATAATGATCCGCATCCGTCCGCATCATCCGAAAGACTGGCTATGGCAAAATTTCCATAGGCATACGAGACTTGCTCTCCGGGTAAAGGTATTTCGTAATCCAAATCGAGGCGGTGCGTACGGGCAATCTCATCGTAATTGTATTCAAAAACAAGTATTTTGTCAATAGCGCCCGAGTGCGCTCCCGTACCAAGTACAGTACTCATATTCGCATTATATACAAAGATTTCGGCCTTTCCGTCATTATCTATATCTCCTGTAAGAATATTGGAAACCCCACTAACATAATTATCAGGCGCTCCGGTAGTGGTTCTTACCAATTCAGCTATTCCCCAAGGTATTGGCGTTGGCTTCACAAAACAGTCGGCAGAGGAAATCACATCCGGGCTATCGGCAATATAAAGATAGGCTTTGGCAGTAACCGGGGAGGGGTTGGACGGGCATTTTATGGAATACACCAGCGAATCCACGCCTGAACTCACGCCCGACCTATACCTGATGGTATGCGTAGCAGCATCAAAAACCGCCGCAGACCCCGATTTGGAGGGGAGAGTAACAATCTGCACATCCAGGAAACTCAGTTCGCAGTCGTCGCCATAAAAGTCATTGGTCAGCACATCCAGGTATGAGTTAGTATAAGGGGCATCCGGTGTTATAAAAAACACGTCGGGGTTAGCAATAATATCTGCACGCAAGCTTTGTGCAGTAAACAAGCAGCCCAGCAGGGCAACAAGTAAAAGTTTATATTTTCTCATTTTTCCTAGTTTTAAAGAATGAATAAGCAAAAAGCAATAAGCTCATCGAGAGCACAATAGTGTAGTCAACAGCAGCCACCGGCAGCCATGTTTCCTTGTTGCCGTTCCCCTT
>NZ_BAAHWV010000038.1:0-25424 GCF_054601255.1 Viscerimonas tarda
ATATAATAGTAGTTGCATCCTTGACACATTTCTTTGAAAATGCCTCCAACATTCTGCCCGCAACCATTTCATAAATGGTTTGTTCTTCGCCGGAAAGGTCTTTGGGTTGATTTTCGGTAATCAAAAGTGCGTGGTGGTCGGTTACTTTCTTGTCATCGACACAGCGGATATTCAGGATTTGGGTGTCCATTTTGGTGGCATAACCGCCAAAACGCGGGTGCGTTTTCATACTGTTAATGAGTTCGGGGATTTCGTCGAATACATCGGCGGAAATATAACGGCTGCCTGTGCGTGGGTAGGTAATCAGTTTTGCCTCGTAGAGTTTTTGCGCAATGGAAAGCGTCTTGTCCGCCGAAAAACCGTGCTTGCTGTTGGCTTCTTTTTGTAAAGCGGTTAAATCGTACAATAAAGGCGGCTCTTGATTGATTTCTTTCTTTTCAACGGATTGAATGCACAGCGTTTTTTGTTCCTGCAATTTTTTGAAAATCTCGTTTGCCGTGTTCTTGTTGTCGTATTTTTCGCGGCTCATTAAGGAAAAAGAAATACCTGTTTTTTCGGTCTGAACCCGCATTTGCCAAAAAGGAACAGGTATAAAATTTTTGTTTTCCAAAAACCGCCGACAAATCATTGCCAGCGTGGGCGTTTGCACTCGTCCCAACGAATACACACCGCGCCCTGCGGCTATGCTTAACGCCTGACTTGCATTAATTCCGACAAGCCAGTCGGCTTCTGAACGCGCTTTGGCTGCATAATACAGGTTGTCGTAATCGCTGCCCTGCTTCAGGTTTTGCAAGCCGTCTTTTATGGCTTTATCCGTTAAACTGCTAATCCAAAGCCTGTCAAAGGGCTTTTTGCAATTCAAATGATGGTAGATGTATCTAAAAATTAAACATCCTTCGCGACCCGCATCGGTGGCGACAACAATTTTATCGCAACTGTCGAAAACATGTTTTATGACCTTTAACTGTTTGAGTGCGCCCGCATCGGGCTTGTATTCCTTGCCTTCCCGCACTTGGCGGGGTTTCAGGATAAATGTTTCGGGAATAATCGGTAAATTCTCTTTGACAAATCCCGAAAAGCCGTAGTCTTCGGGCATGGCGAGTTGTATCAAATGCCCAAAAGCATACGTTACCATGTAACCGTTGCCTGTCATAAAACCATCTTCCTTGTGGCTTGCGCCGACGATAGCCGCTATTTCGCGGGCTACGCTCGGTTTCTCTGCTATGATTGCTATCTTCATTTTACTTGGATTTTAGTGGTGAATATTACATTTTTACACCTTTGGATTTCTTCGGCTTTTCCTGTTCCTGCTTGGCGGCTTGTTTTTCCGCCTGCTTTTCGGTGGGTTGCGTTTGACCGCTGTTCAAAGGCTCTTTGATATTTTTGGTAGCTTCGGTGGTGTTGCCATTATTGTTTTTGGCAACCTGCACCTTGTGGCGGTCATCGGGAATGACTTTTCCGGCGGCAAGGGCATCCCTGTAATCTTTCGGAAACATGAAATCATATTTTCCGGTTTCCTTATTCAGGGTTATGTAGCCGCTATACTTTTTCCCGTTGCGGTCTGTCAATTCGCCTGTATGGACGGTTTTCCCTTCACGGACACTGCTCATCTGGTCTTCGGTCAGTTGCTTTTTGCGGAAAGTTTTCGGGGCTTCACCCTGTTTGAGGTTTTGACTTTGTTTCCGGTCATTGTCGAAAACAAGTTCAAAATACCGTTTGTCGGCATTGAACTGAACATTGGCGGAAAATTGTTTTGAGCCGTCATTTGTGGTCATATTTTCTATCTTTACTTTTTCGCCGTTGCCCAATTTTTCTCGTATTTCTTCGCTTAACGGAACGCCTTTGTAAGTTTCGGGGACTTTCAGCCATTCCTTGCGGAACGCCACCAATTCATTGGTTTGCTTGTCCAGCGAAATGAGTACCGGCGTTTTTTCACCTTGCTTAAATTCGGCTTCGACGACACGTCCGAGATTGCCTGTTTTCAATAAATTTTCCTTGTCTTCTTTGGTAAATTCAACACCGAAATAGGGACGTTCCAAATCGGGCTTGCTGCGGATAAGATGAACGGCAGGCGCAAACGTGCCGTCTCCCTGTTTGCGAAGTGAGAAACGCGCGTCTGAGCGTAGCGTTTCGCTGTCGAATTTCATTGCAACAGGCATCAGGTTTGTTTTCTGGTAATCAAGCAGTTTATCCAGATTGCCTGTTTTTTCGAGGCTTTCGCGAGTGATGCCGAATTTTTCAAACTTTTGCCAATCGACAAGGTCGGGATTAATAGCATAACTTTTCGTTTGCCCTTCCGTTTGTCCCTGTTCCTTTGCCTGTTTTTTCTGAAAATTTTCCGGCTCAATGCGGTGCGCATCCAAAAAGTCTTTGTTTTCGGGCTTGCCGGGACTTTTAAATGCTTCATACAGGCGTTTCACAACTTCCTCCAATTTTTCTAATGGAGCGCGGTAAAAGTCAAAGCGGGTAGGGTCTTTGATTTGCCGCTTGAAGTTCTCAAAAAAGTTTTCAAGCGCGTTGCCGTTTTTGTCAATCTTCAAAAAATCGGGATTTTCGCTCCCGTCAAGTTTGGAAGATTTGACTTTTCCGTTTTTGTCCAGATTCACAGCGTGTAATTCATTACTGCCTTTTTCCTTGACCAACAGGACATCCTGGTCTTTCAATTTTTCGTTCATATTACTTTAATTTTATAAGTTACGCCAATAGCGACGCGGCGCAAAAGTAAATGAACTAAGATTGCGGAAAAAGGAGTTTTAGAAAAGTGGCAGGGGTTTGCGCATGTGTGGCAGGGGTTTGCACCGCCTGCTATCTTTTTGTCCATGCAAGATTTTTGATAGCATTTGCAAGATTTGTTATAGTCTGACCCCAAAACTGTCCCTAATTTTGCAGCGTAAAATGTAATAATATAATTCATGCAAATGAAACATACATATCAAATAGATGCAACCCGAGAGATTTTTATGGGAGAAAAATTTGTTTCTCTCATGGAATTTTTTTAGTGTGTGGCGCACCTTAGTATAATTCTAATTTTTTAAAATTGTGATACAATGAAAAAAACATTACTTTCAATGGCTTTATGCCTTACAATCAGCATTCTTGTTATAAATGTGAATGCCCAAAATAAGGCGGCAATCTTGAGTACTTACACCTCGTTATCTGATTTACAGATTAATGGAGATGATGATGAATATGAGGCAGCCAATTGGTTTGTAAATACTTATGGAGGCGATTTTCTTTCAACCGCCGATGTAGCAGCGAGAGATTTAAGCCAATACAAAGTTCTCTGGATTGCTATTGACCGTGTGGGGACAGGCAACGGATTGCCAAACGAATTAACAGCAACCGGCGTTTTGAATAAAATTAAAACCTATTATCAGGCTGGTGGAAACTTGTTGCTTACCAACCACGCCACGCGCTATTTAGTAAATCTGGGACGGACAACACGTTTCCCCGGCATTTCAGGCGAAGGCACAGGTAGCACTAATACTGATGATTGGGGCGTGAACAGCGTTATCGGCAGCAGTTACGACCATTCAGGCGATTTTCTTTATGCAGGGATGACACCCAACTTTACAGAAGGAACGTCGAAAAAAGTGTATAACCTTATTGCTTCGGGATACAAGGAAGACCATAATTCGATGTGGGATTTGAACGCATTTGATTATACTGGCAATCCGAATATTGTTGTCAATTTTGAAACGGAAAACAATGCTACCGTGCTTGGCACTTGGCAACACGTTACAGATTATTGTTGTGCAGGAATTGTCGATTTTCATAAAACGGTATCATACGGAAGATGTATTGCTATTGGACTTGCCGCTTATGAATGGAATCAAAATAGCGGTACAAACCCTTATCAGTCCAATATTCAACTTCTTACAAAAAACGCTTTGGACGAATTGACTTGTTCAACTTGCGGACAGAGTGAGCCGCAGGAGGGATTGGTACTTGTCGCCCATTTTCCAATGGAAATTAACGCCAACACAAAAATATCCGAAATTGTTGCCAATAAATCCTTTACTGTGGAACAAGTGCGCCCCGTGCGCGAAAATATCGCAGGTGCAGTGGGACAGGCTTTGCGTTTCGACGGCAATTCCACTTTCGTTAATGCGCAAATCAATGTCAATAATTTGAACAATCAAGCCGTTTCAATGGAACTGTGGGCGGCAATGGAAAACTACCCGATGATGAACACGGACGGTAACAATACCGATTTTACCGTTATTGCTGGCAATATGAAAACTTCCGCCAATTCGGGTTTTGCGTTTGTAGTAAATACGCGCGGCGAGTATGGATTTCAGGTGTATATTGGCGGAAATTTGTACAGTTGTATTGCAGATGCAAAATTTCCGCTTTATCAGTGGGCGCACATTCAGGCGATAGTGAGTGTGGCAAATCACAAAATTACGCTTTACCACGACGGCGTTCAAATAAAGCAAACAAGTATTTCAGGGTCGGCAATTTCTGTCGGTAGCGCACCTTTTAGTATAGGTAAATCCTACAATGATATTAAAAACGGCAATTTTTACCTGAATACCGTTTGCGGATTAATAGACGAAATCAAGGTTTATTCGGGCGAACTTGCTGCGCCTACCGTTACACCAACACCTGAAAATACTGCAAATTTAGCCATTCCCGCTTCACGTTTTGAAGACGAAATCCAACGTCCGCTTTTCCGTGGAATGCCTGCGGCAGCTTGGACAAATGAACCTCACGGTTTGATTTTTCACAACGGCAAATGGCATTTGTTCTTTCAGAAAAACGGTAATGGCGCGTATTGGGGGCAGATTGTTTGGGGACATATAACAAGCACCGATTTGGCAAACTGGACGGAAGCACAGCCCGCACTTTACAATGATAAGTATTACGATATTAAGGGCGTGTGGTCGGGTTGCATTTTCAAAGACGACAGTTACAATAATGGCAAACCAACAATATTTTATACAAGTGTTGATTTTGCAAAAGCAAGTATGGTAATGGCAACACCCGCTGATGATGATTTGCACACTTGGACAAAAAACGGACAGGTTGTTCCGCAACGTCCTGCGGGGCTTGACGATGATTTCCGCGACCCCTGCGTTTTCAAGGCAAACGGCAATATCTATATGCTTGTCGGCTCGAATAAAGGTGGACGTGGCGCGGCTACTTTGCACCGCTACAATGCTGCAAACAACACTTGGACAAATGACGGCGCCATGTTTTTCCAGTCGCCAAACACAAGTTACGGCACATTTTGGGAAATGCCCTACATTGTTGAAATGGAAGCGAACAAATGGCTGTTTGTGGTTACGCCGCTTGGAATGGCAGGCGGTGTGGAATGTCTGTATTGGGTGGGTACAATAAATACCAACGGTACATTCAGCCCCACTTCGCAATTTCCAAAAGAATTGGATTTGGGCGGTTTTTCGCACCACGGATTTGGCTTGCTTTCGCCTTCCATTACCAAACACAACGGAAAAACCGTTGCCATAGGTATTGTGCCTGATATGACTTCGGGAAATTATATGTATGAGCGCGGTTGGGCTGGAACTTATAATCTGCCGCGCGAATGGTCGCTTGATGCGCAAAATAACCTTGTGCAAAAGCCCGCTACCGATATGACTTTCCCACGCAGCACGACGAACGTTTTCAATCAAACAAATATCAGTTTAAGCGGCACACAATCATTAAATCCCGTTTCGGGCAAAGTGGTTGAAGTGGAAGGAATTTTTACCGTTTCGTCAAATTCCGCTCAAAAGTTCGGCTTCAATCTGCGGAAAAACGGTAGCGCAGCAATCAAAATATTCTACGAAAAATCGACCAACAAAATAATCGTTGATGCAACGAGCGTTCCACGACACATACAGGACGGCAGCGTTTTTGATGGCATTTACAGTCAGGTTTTGCCCAAAACTTTTTCGGCTGGCGAAACGCTGAAAATCCATGCTTTCCTCGACCATTCTATTTTGGATTTGTTCGTCAACGACACTTGGGCGGCTTCCGTGCGCATTTTTGCAACAGATAACAACGCCAACGATGTGGAAGTTTTTGCCGAAGGCGGCACTACGCAAGTACAATTTATCAAGGCGTGGAATTGGGAAAAATCTGAAACCGACACAGGCATTTTTAACGTAAGAGAAAGCGATAAAGACGTGTTTTATTACAACAATGCTTTGCATTTCAAAAACATTTCGGAAAATGCGAAGGTAAATATTTATGATTTGTTTGGAAAAATGGTTTTTTGTAATGGCGTTGCGCGTAACGCCCCCACGATGGTTGATTTGCCAAAAAATCAGATATTTATTGTACGAATAAATGACAACGGCGAGATTGTTTCAAGAAAAATAATAACGAATTAAAAGAAAAAATTGCTCATACAGAGCATTTTATAAATAGCATTAATTAATAATTTTTTTAAATTTCAGTACAATGAAACGAGTATTACTCTCAATGGCATTATGCCTCGGCGCAGCATTTTTTGTTGCCAATGTAAACGCACAAAACAAAGTTGCGTTTGTGAATGTTGCTACAAGCATTAACGACATTTTCGACGAAGATGAAAAAGCGGCAGCAAACTGGTTTGTAACAACTTACGGCGGCGAATATTTGCCTGTGTCGGCAATCACGCCCGCCAAGTTGAATGAGTACAAAGTCCTCTGGGTTTATGTGGACGACGATTATTATGCAGGTTTGCCCGATGAACTGCTCGAAGCAGACGTGCTTTCCGCCGTTACCGACTGGTACAAAGCGGGCGGAAATCTGTTGCTTTCCACTTTGGGAAATTTGTACTTGACGCAAACGGGACGTATTAACCTATCGCCCGACATTTTGGGAACAGGAACAGGTGCAGACAATCCCGACATTTGGTATGTGTCGCCCACTTACGGTACTTGGGAAGTTGCACCGCAAACTTTCAACAAATCAACCGACCCGATTTATGCAGGCTTGACTTCCGAACCCAAAGAACGCAGCAACGGACAAACTTATGTGATTTATCCGCTTATCGGCGCAGGTTGGAAAGAAGACCACAATGTGTTTTGGACAATGGAAATCCCGACTAATGTCATTCCAAACGACAATCCCAGCAAACTTACCACTTTCCAAACCACCTATGCAATGGAAGCGTTGGGAACTTGGGCGCACGTTGAAGATTATTTCGGTTGCGCCATTGCACGCTGGTTGCCGCAGGGCGCATTTCAGGGAAAAGCCATTACAATCGGCGTTGCCGCTTACGAGTGGAAACAAAACAGCGGTACAAATCCGTATCAGGCGAATGTTGAACGCCTGACGAAAAATGCGTTGGATGAATTGAAAGGCTCGACAAGCGGAATTTTCAGTCTTAATACAAGCAATGTGAAAATCAATCTTTCAGACAATGTAATTCTCATTTCGGGCGAAAACCTTATTTCGGCAAGAATTTTCAATGTAAATGGCGCATTGGCTGGAAATTACAATGCTGCACAAATTTCGGCAGGCATTAATGTTTCTAACCTTTCAAGCGGCGTTTATGTGGTAAGTTTGCAAACCGGAAACGGACAGGTTTTGAATGCAAAAATTGTAAAATAACACCGTATGAGGGCGCAATTAATCGCGCCCTCATATAAAATCTTTTATACAATGAAAAATAAAATTTTCTTAACAGGTATTATGCTTTTTACAGCAGTTGCAATGTCGTTGGCGCAAAACAGAAATGTGAGCGGAAAAGTTGTTTTTGCAACCGACAACACCGCTGCTACAGGCATAAGCGTACTCGTAAAAGGCACAAATACAGGTACAATTACAGATATTAACGGCGCATATTCGCTGCCGGTAAGTTCGGATAATGCCGTTCTTGTTTTTTCGATGATTGGAATGGTAACGCAAGAAATCAGCGTTGGCAACCAAAGTGTGATTAACGTTTCGATGGCAGAGGACACAAAACTGCTTGATGAAATTGTTGTTACCGGCTACACCACCGAACGCAAAAAAGACATTACCGGCGCCGTGTCGGTTATCAAAATGAAAGACGTGGAAAGCATCCCCGGTGGCAACGTGCTGACCGCCTTGCAGGGGCGCGTGCCGGGCGTACAGATTTCCACTGACGGACAGCCCGGCGGCACAAGTACCGGAACGCTCGTGCGCGGCATTACCTCTGTGGGCGATGGCTCCAACACCACACCCCTCTATGTGATTGACGGCGTACAGACGCGCGACAATATGGCTACGCTGCTTAACCCGAACGATGTTGAGTCTATTCAGGTACTAAAAGATGCGGCGGCAGCGGCAATTTACGGATTGCAGGCGGCAAACGGCGTAATTATTGTTACCACCAAAAAAGCGGCAAAAGGCAAAACTCGCGTCAATTTTGATGCAAAAACTTCCGTGCAGACCTACCACAGCCCGATTACTATGCTCGATGCGCAGCAGTGGGGCGAAATTTACTGGAAAGCCTACCAAAATGATGGCGTTGCACCCGCACACGACCAATACGGCAGCGGCGACGTGCCTGTTATCCCTGAATTTATCGACGCCGAACAAACCATTCGCGCAGGCAACACCGACTGGGCAAAAGAGGTGTACCGTCCCGCCGTGTTGCAGGACTACAATTTAAGTGTTGCCAATTCTTCCGAAAACGCTTCTACACTGTTTTCATTCAACTATTTCAATCAGGACGGCTTGATTAAAAATACCAATTTCGAGCGTTTCAACGTCCGCCTCAATTCCGATTACCGCCTTTGGAACAACCGTTTCCGTGTGGGCGAAAACGTCAATATCAGCAAATGGAAAGAAGTGCTGAAACCGGGCGGCATAGAAGAACTCGTTATTGCGCAGCACCCGCTCATTCCTGTTTATGATATTAACGGCGGTTACGCAGGACCTACCAGCGGACTTGGCGACAAACCCAATCCCGTGCGACTGCTCAACCAGCAAAAAGATAATTATTTGAATCAGTGGCGCATTTTCGGAAATATGTACGCCGAATTAGAGCCGGTAAAAAATCTCGTTATCCGCAGCAGTTTTGGACTGAACTATTACACCGGTTTTGAATCGAACTTTGAGCCGAAATGGAAGGAAGGTACAAGCCGCATTGTGAATAAAAATACGCTGTACGTTAGTTCGGGTACAAATTTGGAATGGACTTGGGCAAATACTGCCGCTTACGCGCTCAACATTGGCAAACACGCAGCCAACTTTTTGACAGGAATGGAAGCCAAAGAAGCCACAGGCAGAAACCTGTGGGGACGGCGCGAAACATTCCAGAGCGAAGATTTGAATTTCCGCTACCTTGATGCAGGCACAGGCGAACAAACCAACGGCGGTGGCGGAAATATCTACCGCGTGCGTTCTTATTTTGGGAAAGTCAATTACGCTTATGCCGACAAATACTTGTTCTCCGCTACTGTGCGCAACGATGCTTCATCGCATTTTCTCGGACGCTCGGCAACTTTCCCCGGCATTACAGCAGGTTGGCGCATAACAGGCGAAGATTTTATGCAAAAGCAAAATATCTTTGATGACCTGAAACTTCGCGCCTCGTGGGGAAAAAACGGCACGGACGGCTCCAATGCCTACGCACGTTATTCGCAATACGCTTCCGACCTTGTGAGCGGCGGCTACGATATTTACGGAATCAACAAAGGCGATGTGGAATATGGAATCCTCAAAACGTGGACGGGAAATCCCGATATTCGTTGGGAAATAACTACACAAACCAATCTCGGTATTGATTTTTCGATGCTGAAAAACCGCCTTTCCGTTAATTTTGATTATTTCTGGAAAAATACGGACGATATGATTATTTCACGCCCCTATATCGGCACTATCGGGCAGGGCGGTTATATGTCGTTCAACGGTGCTTCGCTCGGTATCAAAGGTTTTGAAAGCATTATCACTTGGCGCGACAAGGTCGGCAAGGATTTCAGTTACGAACTTACCTTTACCGGCTCGCACAACCGCACCATTATTACCGATGTTCCCGACGATTTGAAATACACGCTTTGGGGCGGCAACGGAACGGACAAATCCATTGTGGGGCAGCCTTTCGGCTCGTGGCTCGGCTACAAAACAGACGGGCTTTTCCGCACACAGGACGAAGTGGATAATTATGTTGACCAGCCGGGCAAAGGCATTGGGCGTATCCGCTATCAAAATTTATATGATGATGGCGTTATCAATTCCGATGACCGCGACTGGCTCGGCAGCGACCAGCCTTCGTTTATCGGCGGACTGAACATTGCGCTCGCTTACAAAAATTTCGACTGCACGTTCTATTTCAACGGATTAGTGCGTAAAGCATGGAACAACTCGAAGTTTTACACCGAATTTTTCCAACTTTGGACAGGAAATCACAGCACTCACCTCTACGATGCTTTCCACCCTGAAACCAATCCCAATGGCACAATCCCGATGCTGACTTCGACCAATGCAAATGACGAAGGGCGCAGTTCGGATTATTTTATAGAAGACGGTTCGTATCTGAAACTGAAAAATTTCCAGTTCGGCTACACCCTGCCGGCGAGTTTGTTGCAAAAGGTAAAAATCAGCAATGTGCGTGTCTATTTTCAGGCGCAGGACTTGTTTACGCTCACGCGCTACACCGGTCCCGACCCCGAAGCGTTAGGGTATCCATACCCCATTCCACGGACTTTTACTTTGGGTTTGAATGTTTCACTCTAAAAAATGGATAATATGAAAAATATAAATAAATATTTCAGATACCTGAAAACCCCTATGAGGGTTTGGGGGCTTTTTGCCCTGCTTTGCCTTTCGGCTTGCACCGACGACTTTCTGGAAGTCTATCCGCAGGGACAATTTACCGATGCCGACCAGTCCAACGACTGGGTGGACGGGCTTTGCATTGCCGCTTATTCGGCTTTGGCTTGCCCCGAAGACGTGGAACTCGCCTTTTACGCACCGGTAACGAACTGGATTTACGGCGATGTTCGCGCCGAAACTGCCTACAAAGGTGGCGGCGGTGTGGGCGATATTTGGGAATTTCACGCCTTTGAAACGTTTACGGGCGTATATCCCGACAATCCGCTGTTAGACCGCAAGTGGTGGCATTTGTGCATTAGCGTTCAGCGTTGCAACAACGCCCTGCGTATGCTCAATGAATTGACAGAAGAAGAATATCCTGCCAAAAACTCGCGCATTGGCGAAATGCGTTTCCTGCGGGCGCACTTCCGTTTCGAGATGAGCCGCCTGTTCAACCGCATTCCCTATTTTGACGAAAATCTGCCGTTGGATGATTATGCAAAAGTTTCCAATACCGAATTTTCGCGCGATGAAATTTTGGAACAACTCGGCGCCGAATTTGAAGCCGCCGCCGCGCTGCTTCCGCCTGTGCAGGCAGACAAAGGTCGCGTAACAAAATACGCCGCTTTTGCTTATGTGGCAAAGACAAACCTTTACCGTGCCTACAAACAAAACGACGAAACGCACGCCCTTACCGGCTCGCCGGATGCAGATTTGCTCAAAAAGGTGGTAGATTATTGCGACAGCGTGGCTTTGGGCGGTTTCGACTTGCTAATGGATTTTCAAAATCTGGATGAAATTGAATACGAACACGGCAGGGAATCGGTGTTTGAAACCGAATATTCCGTTGATGACGGAACAACCAACGGACGTATTAACTGGAACAATCTGCTGAACGTGCCGCGCGGACCGGCTTACAGCGGCGATGGATTTTTCCAACCCTCGCAAACGCTTGCCAATTCGTATAAAACCGATAAAATAACAGGCTTGCCTCAATTCGACACTTACAACACAGGCACAAATATTTTGCAAGTCAATAGCGTTTACAACAAAACCTACACCGTTGACCCGCGCCTCGACTTTACGCTCGGACGACCGGCGGTACGCTGGAAAGATTACGAGCAGGAGCCTTATGCAGGCAACTGGGTGCGCGACAATGCCACCTACGGCTCGTTTGCCAACAAGAAAAACATTATTTCGCCCAACTCGCCCTATATGGTGCAAGGCTGGCCTTGGGGTGGCTCGCCGCTCAACTGGCGCAATATCCGCTATGCCGATGTTTTATTATGGAAAGCCGAAGCATTGATAGAACTCGGCAGGCAAACAGAAGCATTGCCCATTATCAACAAAATCAGGGAACGCGCTAAAAACAGCAAATATGTATTGCGCTGGAACAATGCGAGCAATGCCGACTATGCCGCCGACTATAATATCGGTCTGTATGAAGACGGCGTAAATTGCACTTGGGACAGGGACTATGCACGTCAGGCATTGCGTTTTGAGCGGAAACTCGAATTGGCAATGGAAGGCGAGCGTTTCTTCGATTTGGTGCGCTGGGGCATTGCCTCCGAGATGCTGAACAACGAGTATTTCCCGAAAGAAAAAACCTTGCGGCTGTATTACACCAATTCGCAATTTACGGCAGGGCGCGACGAGTATTTCCCCATTCCGCAAAATCAAATTGACTTTGCGCAGGGCGTTTATACACAAAATCCGGGGTATGACGAAGAATAATAAATTATTAAATACAATTACAAAATGAAAAAATTAGAATTTATATTTCTATTAGGCGTTTTTTGCTTGTGTACCTCCACAATGAGTGCGGCAAAATATGCTTTCGTAACAACATACAATGATTTAGCCGACATTACAACGAATGCCGACGATGACGAAAAAGCCGCAGCACTATGGTTTGCGGCTCAATATCCTACCAATGGCGATATTTTGTCTGTAACTAATGTTGCGACCACCGACTTGTCGCAATATAATGTAATTTGGATTATGATAGACAGGGTAGGAACTCTCGTGTTGCCTGCATCATTGACAGATGCAAGTGTTGTAACGGCATTAACAGACTATTACAAGAACGGTGGTAACTTGTTTCTCTCGACACATGCCACGCAATATTTAGTCAATTTGGGTAGAATTGCCGCAAACAGAGTGCCGGGAATTAAGGGAGACGGCAATGGAGGCGACAATGCTGACATCTGGGGGGTTAATGCCAATATTGGATTGGCTTATAATCATTTTGAACATCCGCTTTTTGCAGAACTGCCAACGATTACCTTTGATGAGCTTGCTCCACCACACCCCGGCATTGCACTCATCGGTGCCGGTCATAAAGAAGACCATAATTGTATGTGGGATTTAAACAGTTATGGTTATACATCAACCAACGGTAATATTGTACGTGATTTTGAAGTTGAAAATACGGCTGTCGTACTGGGAACATGGCAACATGTAACCGATTTCTGTTGTGCCGGAATTGTGGAATTTAAATCAGTCGGCGATTATAAAGGACGCTGTATTGCTATCGGACTTGCAGCGTATGAATGGAATCAAAATTCGGGAACAAACGCCTATCAAGCACAAATAGAACAACTGACAGAAAATGTGTTCGATTATTTATCTCCGTTGGTTATTCCTGCCGATAAAACAAAATCTGCGTCCGCGTATGTATCAGGGGATATAATCTTTCAATCGAATGAAGACGAAGCAACCGCGGAACAATTTACCGGACAATTAACGATTCCTGTCGGAACAACATTAACCGTTACTGGTGTTGTCAAATTAGAAAAAACATTTAAAATAAATACATGGTATCCAATTGGTTTTCCATTTACAATGGCAAGCTATTGGGGCGATTTTGCTGAAAATCCCGAATTGTATATCTATGATGAAGGTATGAGTTGGGGCGATTTCTGGGTAAAATCATATAATAGTGATGGCGATAATTTCATTTATAGTGATGTAATAAATCCAAATGCAGGATATATTCTGCAATTTCCATCTGCTTTTAATGGAATAAAAGTAACTTTTATTTCAGCAGAAGGTCAGGAGTTGAAAAACATTGATGAAACCGGATTAGATGCTGCATTATCGCTTTCAGAAGAAGGTTATTATTTGGTTGCCAACCCTTCCGTAAACAATTTGACATTAACTACGCTCAACAAATATTATATCTACAACCGGACAACAAATAATTTCGCTTTGCTTACTACGGGTAGTGCCGTCATCAAACCCTTTGAAGCGTTTGTGGTTGCCCATAATATTATAGGAATGTTGAGAACTTCTTTAGGAATGGACGTAGCAACAGCGTTGGAAAACATCCGGCTAAACGACCATGTAATAAAAACGGAATATTATACCTTACAGGGAATCAGAGTGCAACAACCGACCATTCCCGGAATATATATTGTAAAAAAGGTATATGCTTCGCAAGAAACAGAAATAACAAAAACATTTTATAAAAAATAACAAAGATGAAAACAAAACAATTTTTAACAATCATTCTTTGTTTGTTGTCAATGGGGCAGGTCTTTGCAACCAATGAAAGAATGAATTTGACAGAACGAACAAAATCATGGTTACAACGCTCTCCGACAGCACAAGCATCAGGGCAAGGAGGTGGTAGAGCCGGAGACGGACCAACCACAGACCCAACGGTTGGAACACCCATCGGGAGTGCCTTGCCGATTATTATCTTGCTCATGGGAGTTTATGGTTTAGCCACTGTAAAAAGGAATAAAATTAAATTTTTAGGCGAAGAACAATGAGAAATTTAATCCTATTTTGTATAATAAGTATTTCCCTAATGTCTTGCAATACCATGCAGGACATTAGTATTCAAACCAATGAAAATGGAAATACTTCATTGCAGTTTAAAACATCTCAAAGATACCTGCTGCTTCCGATTGAAGACACAGGCGATGAACTGCAAACAGAACTGTTTGTTGACGACAAATTGGTTAATAGTTACGTCATTCGTTTGGCAAAAAATAAGATTGATTATTGGGTGCCTCTTGACCTTTCGCAGTGGCAGGGAAAAGCAATCAAGATAGAGATTCCGGGATTAAATGAATCTGCTGTTTGTCTGAAAGAAATTAAACTGTCGAATAATTTTGATTTCGATTTCGACGAAAAATACCGCCCTGCCTATCATTTCACTCCGCCTTATGGTTGGATGAACGACCCTAATGGCATGGTGTATTATGGTGGCGAATATCACTTGTTTTATCAGTACAATCCTTATGGCACACGCTGGCAAAATATGAGTTGGGGACACGCCGTCAGCACCGATTTGACACATTGGCAGCATTTGCCTGTCGCGCTCTATCCCGACAGTTTGGGAACGATTTTTTCGGGTAGCGCGGTAGTTGATGAAACCAACAGCGCGGGTTTTCAGACAGGTGGCGAAAAAACGTTATTGGCTTTTTATACCCAAGCCGAGCGTGGCGGTCAATGGCAAAGCCTTGCATACAGCAACGACAAAGGGCGTACTTGGACAAAATACGCGGGAAATCCTGTGTTGAAAAAAGCGAACACACCCGACTTCCGCGATCCGAAAGTGTTTTGGTACGCGCCTGCAAACAAGTGGATAATGGTTTTGGCAGTGGGTAACCATGCCGAGATTTACTCGTCAGCCAACGCAAAAGAATGGACTTTTGAAAGCGAGTTCGGTGCAAACTACGGCTCGCACGATGGTGTTTGGGAATGTCCCGATTTGCTGCAATTCGGCGAAAAATGGGTGCTGTTAATCAGCAACGACCGTGTAGCCAACGTGCGCCATTCCGCTACGCAGTATTTTGTCGGCTCGTTCGATGGACACACCTTTACCTGTGATTTTTCGCCCACCGAGCAGCATTGGCTCGACTACGGAAAAGACCACTACGCAACGGTGTCGTGGGCAAATGCGCCTGCCGACAGAAAAATTGTTTTGCCTTGGATGTCGAATTGGCAATACGCCAATGATGTTCCCACAAAATATTTTCGCAGTGCAATGGCTTTGCCGCGCGAACTGACTTTGGTGCAGGAAAACGGAAAATATTTAGTCAAAAGTTATCCTGTGGAAGAAATTCAGGCGCGTAAGGGTAAGGCGGGCAACGTTCCCGATTTTAATACGAATCGGATTTTTGATGTTCCAACAAACGGCATTTTTGAGATTTTGCTCGAAATCGAAGCGCAAGCGGCTCAACAATTTGGTTTTAATCTAAAAAACTCAAAAAACGAAAGCGTTGAATTTGCTTTTGATTTGCAGAAAAACGAATTTTCGGTTGACCGTGCAAAAAGCGGCATTGTGAATTTCAACGCCACTTTTGCAACAAAATCCGTTGCTCCTGTTTTGGCAAAACCGGCGCATACTTTGCGTGTTTTTGTAGATAAATCTTCGGTTGAGGCATTTCTTGACGGTGGCGAGGCGGCAATTACCAACCTCGTTTTTCCCAATGAACCATACAAGCAAATTGAATTTTTTACAAAAGACAATCAGTTCAAAATAAATGATTTGAAAATTTTTGAAATAAAATAATATGGCAAACAAAATAATTATAGGACTTGGCGAAATCCTTTGGGATATGCTGCCAACAGGCAAGGTACTGGGCGGCGCACCCGCCAACTTCGCCTATCATGCCTCGCAATTCGGCTACGAAGGAATCGCTGTTTCTGCTATCGGTAAAGACACGCTCGGTACGGAAATACTCGACAACCTGACCGGAAAGAAAATGAAAACCCTGCTCGAAACGGTGGATTACCCCACCGGCACGGTAGCCGTTACGCTTGACGAAAAGGGTGTTCCGCAATACGAAATCTGCGAAGGCGTAGCATGGGACAATATCCCCTTTACCGCTCAAACGGAAGAACTGGCGAAACGTTGTGTAGCCGTTTGTTTCGGCTCGCTGGCGCAGCGAAGCATTGTGTCGCGGCTTACCATTCATAAGTTTTTGGAATACGTTCCTGCCGATGCCTTGAAAATTTTTGACATAAACCTGCGGCAGCATTTTTATTCAAAAGAAATCATTGTGGAATCGCTGAAAAACTGCAATATCTTGAAAATAAACGACGACGAGGTGAAAATCGTGGCGGAACTGTTCGGAATAGAAGGCGAAGAAGACGCTGTTTGCAAAAAGATTCTGAAAGAATACGGACTGCAAATGGTAATCGAAACCAAAGGTGCCGTAGGCAGTTACGTTTTTACGGCAAACGAAACGTCTTATGTGCCAACGCCCAAAGTGCAGGTTACCGACACCATTGGCGCAGGCGATTCATTTACCGGCGCATTTGTAGCGAGCTTGCTCGACGGAAAATCCATACCGGAAGCCCACGCAAAAGCAGTGGAAATTTCGGCGTGGCTATGCACACAGCAGGGCGCAATGCCCGCTTATGAGAACATTTCTAAAATCTAAAATTGCAATTAATATGAATAAAAAATTTATCGGGACTATTATCCCCATTATGCTGGCATTTTTTGCCATGGGTGCAGTCGATTTGGTCGGTATTGCCTCTAATTATGTAAAAGAGGATTTCAATCTGACGGATACGATGGCAAACCTTTTCCCGTCGATGGTGTTCTTCTGGTTTTTCATTTTCAGCGTACCTGCCGGCTTGATGATGAATAAAATCGGACGGCGCAAAACGGTACTTTTGAGTTTAATCGTAACGGTTGCCGCATTGGTCATTCCCATTGTAAACTATACGTTCCCGCTTATGCTTGTTTCGTTTGCCTTGCTGGGCATTGGCAATACGCTGATGCAAGTATCGCTCAACCCGCTGATTGCAAACGTTGTGCCGGGCGACCGCATGGCAAGCACCCTTACTTTCGGGCAGTTTGTCAAAGCCATTGCCTCATTTGCCGCACCGATAATTGCAGGCTTGGCGGCGTTGCACTTCGGCGACTGGAAACTGTTGTTCCCGCTCTATGCTGCTGCCACACTACTGTCGTTCCTGTGGCTCGGCGCAACAAAAATCGACGAGAAACCCTACGAAACAAAATCGTCGTTTTTCGATTGCCTTAAATTGCTTAAAAACAAATATATTCTATTGTTTTTCTTTGGCATTATGGCGCACGTTGGTATTGACGTGGGCATTAACACCACTGCCCCGAAAATCCTGATGGAACGCTGTGGAATGACACTTGCAGAGGCAGGTTTTGCTACGAGCCTTTATTTCCTGTTCCGCGTGGCAGGCTGTTTTTTGGGAACGTTTATTTTAGCAAAATTTCCCATTCGCAAGTTTTTCATTATCAGCGTAGCAATGATGGCTTTATCGGCAGTCGGGCTGTTCTTCTTCTCCGGCACAACTGCGCTTTATGTTGCCATTGCACTCGTGGGCTTCGGTAATTCCAATATTTTCCCAATGATATTCTCCACCGCGATACAGTCCATGCCCGAACGAGGATTTGAAAACGAAATATCGGCTTTAATGATAATGGGCATTGCAGGCGGCGCCATTTTTCCGCTGCTGATGGGTGTTTTCAGCGACCTTACCGGCGCGCAGTGGGGCGCAGTAGCGGTTATGGCTGTACTCGTCGCTTATCTGTTCTTTATCAACGGATTGATAAAGGCGAAGAAGTAGTTCGCTATATACAAGAAATTGTTCATTATCATTATCTTCTGAAAATTTCGTATTTTTGCAGGTTATTGATAATGAACATTTTTATTTTTAATAGATAATCAATATGAAAAATCATATCAACCTGCCGGTTATTTTTTCTTTAGTTCTTTTTCTGTTTTTTGCCGCCTGCCAACGGGAAAAAACACAATACATCATCGGCGTATCACAGTGCAGCGACGACGAATGGCGCAGCAAAATGAACATGGAAATGCGCAACGAAGCGCTGTTTCACAAAGGTGTAAAACTCGACATTAAAACAGTAAGCGACGATACGGAAAAGCAGATTGCCGACATTCAAAGTTTTATCGACCGCAGAGTGGATTTGATTATCATTTCGCCCAATCAGGCGGAGCCGGTTACGCCCATTGTGGAAAAGGCGTACAGTGCGGGCATTCCTGTTGTGCTGGTGGACAGGAAAATCACTTCGGACAAATACACTGCCTTTATCGGTGCGGATAATGTGCAGATAGGGCGTGAAGTGGGTAATTACGTTGCCAAACTGCTGAACGGACGGGGAAATATCGTTGAAATACGCGGTCTGAAAGGCTCGTCGCCCGATGCCGAGCGACACCAAGGCTTTGTAAATGTTATCAACCGTTATTCCGACATACATATTTTGGATTCGGCTGACGGCGCGTGGCTCAAAAACATTGCCGAGCGGGAAACGAGCAAAATCCTTGCGGAAATGCCCGACACTATCGACCTCGTTTTTGCGCACAACGACCGTATGGCAATGGGGGCGTACAACGCTGCTAAACGTCTTAACCGCACCGACAACATTTTTTTTGTAGGTATTGACGCTTTACCCGGTGCGGGTAACGGCATTGAACAGGTTATCGACGGTAAACTCAAAGCCTCGTTTATCTACCCGACGAGCGGCGATAAAATCATTCAACTCGCCCTTGATATTTTGCAGAGTAAGCCCTATACGAAACAAAATACGCTGTACACCAATATTGTGGACGAAACGAACGCCCGCGTACTGAAACTGCAAACCGACGCCATCATTGAACATGAAAACAAAATCAGCACCCTCGACCGCCAAATCGCCAACCACATCACGCGACATGCCACACAGCAATATATGCTGCTCGTATTCGCTTTTATCTGCCTGATTTTCATTATCCTTTCCGTACTGCTTTTCCAAGCCTACAACTCCAAACTCCGTCTGAACGCCGAACTTGAACGCAACAACAGACTCATTGAGAGTAACCGCGAAGAACTTGAACAACAGCGCGACCGCCTGATAACCCTTTCGCAGGAACTGGAAAAAGCAACCCAAGCCAAATTAGTGTTTTTTACCAACATTTCGCACGAGTTTAGAACTCCCCTCACGCTGATTTCCGGTCCCGTCGGCTCGCTGCTGGCGGACAAATCCCTGCCCAAAGAACAGCGGCGGCTTTTGGCATTAGTACAGAAAAATGTAGGTATCCTGCTCCGGCTTATCGACCAGATTATCGACTTCCGCAAGTACGAAAACGGAAAACTGACACTCAACCTGAACGAAAACAACCTTTGCAGCCAACTCACGGAATGGAACGAAATGTTTTGCGAATTGGCGGTAAAAAAACGCCTGCGCTTCGACTTCCGCGTGGAAACGCCGGACGGCTCGCAGCCCGACGAAGCATTCCGCTTTTGCTACGATTCGGAAAAAATGGAACGCATTTATTTTAACCTGCTTTCCAACGCCTTCAAGTTTACGCCCGAACATGGTTTTATTTCCGTTGTGCTGGAAAAAACGAGCCGTCCCGCCGCCGTTGTCCGCGTATCCAATTCAGGCAAAGGCATAGCGGAAAATGATATACGGAACATTTTCGACCGTTTCTATCAGGTCAATTCGTATATGGAAGGCTCCGGCATAGGATTGGCATTAGCAAAGGCGCTTGTGGAACTGCACGAGGGCGAAATCGTCGCCGACAGCAACGAAACCACCGGCATTACCACCTTTACTGTCGTCATTCCTTTCTCACAAAACAGGACAGAAACTCCGTACAGCGAAGTAGAGGCGCAATTAATCGCGCCCCTGCATACCAATTTTCAAAACGGAGAAACGGCGGATTTTGAAGATTATGACTCGGAATCAACTGATGAAAACGAAAATACCGGCGACCGCGAAACGGTGCTTGTTATTGATGACAATCCCGATATACGCGCCTACATTAAAACGGTTTTGCAAAACAGTTATACCATTCTGGAAGCCGAAGACGGCACGGATGGTTTCAGACAAGCCATGCGCTATATCCCCGACATTATCGTGAGCGACATCATGATGCCACCGCCCGATGGCGTGGAACTCTGCCGCCGCCTGAAAAGGGAACTGTCCACGAGCCACATTCCAGTCATTCTACTTACAGCGTATTCGCTTGACGAGTACCGCATCAGCGGTTACGAAAGCGGCGCCGATGCCTACATATCCAAACCCTTTAATTCCGATGTATTGGAAGTCCGCATCCGCAACCTGATAGCAAGCCGCCAACGTTTGAAAGAAAAGTTCCGGCAAAATATGCTGTCCGGCGACAGGAGTATTCCTGAAGATTTGGATAAAACGTTCATGGACAAATTCAGGGAACTTGTTGAAGCCCGGATTCAGAACGACCTCAACATTGAAGATTTAAGCCGTGAGGCAGGTCTTTCGTACACGCAACTCTACCGAAAAGTAAAATCGCTGACCGGCTACACGCCTAACGAACTGTTGAAAATTATCCGCCTGCAAAAAGCGCAACTCCTGTTGCAGACATCCGGGTTAAACATTTCGGAAATCGCCTACGAAACGGGATTTACCTCGCCTGCGTACTTTACCAAGTGCTTCAAGGATTTTTATAAGGAAAGCCCGACAGATTATCAGAAACGAAAAAGTTAAATTTTTGATTATTAGATATTTATGAAACAATTAATTCAATCAGGATTGTTTTCTTTTTTCAGAGAAACAACTTCAAAAAACATTTCCACAACAGAATGGGAACAAGCGTATGAATCGCCGACACCGTTTTTGAGGCAAATGCAAGGTCGAACAATCGCGCAACGTACCATAATTCCCTGTGTTACGCCCGTGCCGAACTTGCCGGTCTGCAAGGTTGGGACGGCTTGAAAAAATAGTCAGACCGCATTATTTTATGCGGAAAAAGCCGCTCATTTACTTGATATACAGACGATTTCAATTGAGCGGCAAATATCGTTACAAAACAACAGCAATCCTTTATCTACGGTTCAACTTGAAAAAATCCAATGGGCAGGCAGCCGTATGGAACTGGTCGAACTCGTGTATGCACTGCACGAGGCGGGTTGTTTCGGCAAAACGCCGCTGAAAACCGTGTTTAAAATAATCGGTAAAACTTTCGACTGTGAAATCGAAAACTACTACCGCCTGTTTTGGGACGTCCGCAACCGCGCCGCCGAAGACCGCGCCTTTTTCCTGAATAAATTGCAAAAAACGCTATCCGAAAAATTTATCCGCATGGATAGCGGCGCAAGGTCGTAAGAACAACCCTTGCAAATAGAACAACGCTTTGTCCGGAATTTACCGTAAATTTCGGACAGGGCGTTTTTGCGTTTTCCCCAAGCACGGTGCAAACCCCTGCCAGACTCACTGCAAACCCCTGCCACTTGCCTGACAATCAGCAAATCCCATTCCTTTTATTACAAACTTTGTGTTCATTCTAAATTTTTCAATGTATGAACAGAAAAGATTATCCGGCGGATATGTCCTATTTCCGCCTCTCGCTTGTGGCTTTTTTGCAGGAAAGCCACCCCGAATTAGTTGCGGACGAAAAATTTATCAACGCCCGCACCCAAGCCGCACTGGATATTTACGAAGATATAGTAAAAAACGGCGGCAATCCCCTTGAAACCGAACATTGGGCAAATGAAACGCTGTTTGGCAAACTGCATTTTTCCAAGCACGACACGCTGAAAAATATCCTTTGGGACGAGTTTTCAAGTAAAATTCCCGAAGACGAAGCCGGAGATTTAGCCATTCGCCTGTTGCCCGAATGTGAAGAAGTTTTCGCCCTATATACTCTCACAGACGATTTTGCATATTCGCCTGAATACGACCTGCTTTATACCGAATTAACCGGCGCAATCGCCCTATACCTTGAAAGCAATGAGTTACAATAAGAAAGCACATTTGCAGACCAATATTGAGGCGATTAAAATTGCCTTTACGCTTGACAGTGAAAAGCGCAACGCCACCGATGCAGAACGTGTCCTATTGCAGCAATACAGCGGCTTTGGCGGGATAAAATGCGTTCTCAATCCCGCGCAAAACGAATTGGATAAAGCGTATTGGACAAAATCGGAAATGGATATGTTCCCGATGGTTGCGGACTTGCACCGCGTAATCCGCGAAAACAGCAAAGACGAACAGGAGTATAAACGTTACTATGGCAGCCTGAAAAATTCTGTACTGACAGCGTTTTATACCCCGCCCGAAATTATCAAAACCATTTCCGACACCCTGAACGAAAACGGCGTAACTCCCGCGCGTTTCCTCGACCCTTCAGCTGGAAACGGCGCATTTGCCGAAAATTTCAAAACTTCTTTTCCGACAATGGAAACCGTCTGTTTTGAAAAGGATTTATTGACAGGCAAAATCCTTTCACACCTGCGCCCCGAAGACAAGGTGCATATTCGCGGCTTTGAAGAAATAGAAAACCGCACGGACAATCAATTCGACATTGTTTCGTCAAACATTCCCTTTGGCGATGTTTCGGTTTTCGATACGGCGTTTTCCAACAGTAAAGACCCCGCGCGGCGACAGGCAAGCCGGACAATTCACAACTATTTCTTTTTGAAAGGCATAGATACATTGCGTGAAGGCGGCATTATGGCGTTCATCACTTCGCAGGGCGTAATGGACAGTCCCGCCAACGAGCCAATCCGCCACCGGTTAATGGAAAATGCAAGTCTTATTTCGGCTATACGTTTGCCCAACAATCTGTTTACCGACCATGCAGGAACGGAAGTCGGCAGCGACTTAATCATTTTACAGAAAAACAGCAATAAAGAAGCATTAACCCCCGAAGAACTGGCATTTATAAAAAGTCGCAAACTTGCCAACGGCGAAAATGTAAACAACCTGTTTCAAAATTTCAACAGGGTGGTACATACGAAAGGATATATGGATACCGACCCTTATGGCAAGCCCGCAACGGTTTTCATTCACGAGGGCGGAGTTCAGGGAATGGCTGCCGATTTACATAAAATGTTATCCGCTGATTTTGATAAACGATTGAATAAGGAATTGTATTGGGATAACACCATTCAAACCAAACACCAAATACCCAATTATCAACCTACAAAGCAAGATTGGGAAGAAATGGGCAAAATGATAGAAGAAGCAGAACGGCAGTCAAAGTTTGAAAATCCGCAGGAAGAACAATATGATTATCACAGGAAAAGCACACGCGAACTTGACTGGGAAGAAAATTCGCCCGGTTTTGACGACCTCTTTTCTGTCGAAGATTTTGCAGATATAAAAAGTCAGGAAAACAGTCGGAAAGAAACAGAGCGACCTGTAAAAACGCAAGCGAACAGCATTAATACCGAGCCTGCCATGTCGCTTTATGACCTTTTCGGCTTTTCGGAAGAAGAGCGCAAGCAACTGAACACCAAAAAGAAAGGCAAAAAGAAACCTCAATCCGCACAGGGAAAACCGGTACAACTCAATTTGTTTGCACAACCTGCGCCAAGCACAACGCAACCCGCCAATCGTCCCCAAAGTCCCATTAGTCCCTCAAATTCCAATCCTGCACCACCATTTGCCTTACCCATTGAGCCGCGCCCCTATTCCGCTGCATTGCAGGATTTCCACAAGCAAGGCTCGCTGGCAGTGGATAGCGGACAAACCGGCTTTCTGAAAGAACGCTACCGCGAAGATGCCGTTTTTATGCCGTTAGAGTTAAACCCCCTGCAAAAACAGAAAGCCGAACAGTACATAAAATTCCGCGACACCTACCACCTTTTATACCATTACGAGGCGACCGAAAGAACGGAAAACGCAGGTTTGCGCGAATCGCTCAACGAGCATTACGACAGCTTTGTAAAGCGTTACGGTTTTTTGAACGACCGCAAAAACCTTGACTTAATCAAAATGGACACGGGCGGTCAGGAAATGCTCTCATTGGAACGAGTGCCGCCCGAAGGTGCATTTATGGGCCGTTTTGTCAAAGCCGATATATTCACGCAGCCTGTTTCATTCAATCCCAACGAGATAACCGAAGTCGCCAACTCGATGGAGGCATTATCAGCCTCATTAAACAAGTTCGGCGAAGTCAATACGGAATATATGCTTTCGCTGATGCCCGATAAAAGCCGCGAGGAAATGCTCGAAGACCTGCACGGACGCATTTATTACAACCCACTCATCCGCGATTACGAAATTTCCGACCGCTTCATTGCGGGCAATGTCATGGAAAAAGACGAAGCGTTGGAACGCTTTTTAACGGATAATCCCGAAAACGAAAATAATTACGCTGTTTCCGAATCGTTGAAGGCTTTACGAGATGCCGCGCCGCGCCCGATTACCTTTGACGAACTGGATTTTAACTTCGGCGAACGCTGGATACCTCAAAACATTTATTCCAAATACGCCTCTTACCTTTTTGATGTGGAAACCAATGTGCAGTATTCGGCGACCCGCGATGATTTTTCCGTAAAAGCCGCATACAGCAACGCCAATATTCACGACAAATACTGCGTTCGCGGCGAGTTCCGCAAATACGACGGGATGGCGTTGATGACACACGCCCTGCACAATACTTCGCCCAACATTTCCAAAAGCATGGAAGTTACGGATGAAAACGGCGAACGGAAAACCATTAAAGTCCGTGATGGCGAAAAGATACAGGAAGCCAACAGCAAAATCGACGAAATACGCGATGGCTTTTCCGAGTGGCTGAAAGTGCAGTCGCCCGAATTTAAAGAGCGTTTAAGCGACCTTTACAACCGCAAATTCAACTGTTTTGTGCGCCCGACTTATGACGGCTCGCACCAGACTTTCCCCAACCTTGACTTGAAAGCGTTGGGCATTCCCGGTTTGTACCAAAGCCAGAAAGATGCGATATGGATGCTGAAGATGAACGGCGGAGGGATATGCGACCACG
>NZ_BAAHWV010000039.1:0-24419 GCF_054601255.1 Viscerimonas tarda
GTTGCCCTCGCTGGGCAACTGTTAATTCCAGTTTCTTTATCTTTCCCATTCCTAATTGTATATACCATACTAGAACGGAAAGACAAACTAAATATTTTATACAAACTAATTATGAACACTTACTTATTAATAAAAGATTCTACATCTTTGGGTCGGTAATAAATTTTGTGTGCGACCATTGTATAGACTATCTTTCCGGTATCACGTAATGTTTGTAAGGTACGGCGGCTAATACCCAAGATTTCACAAGCCTCTTGACCGTCCAGCCACTTCTCAAAAAGGGCATCTTTCCCATTGTGTATTTTACTAGCTTTATCTACTAAACTATTTAGTTTTTCGATCAGCAAATCAAATGAAGCTGCGTCCATAATTATAAATTCCATTTTGTTGTTTATTTTTTGTGTATTATTGCCAAGTGTTCTTAGCCTGGCATATCTAACACGAGTTATTACTTTGTGATTTAATTCAAGCCGATTTAAGCCGATTCGCTATATTCGGTGCGATGTTATACCTCTTTCATATATCTCTGATTCTATGTGCTTTTTCCCATAGCTCCATTCCGCCGGAGGATATGCCTTGTGCGGCATTACACAATCGACAGTTCCGCGCGGTAAACGAAGGTACTAATGGTTGTAGCAACCAGTTTTTATGAAGACTTGCATATAATAATAGCTGATTCAAAGCCGCTTAATTTGTGGAAGATGAGCGAATCTGATAAAAATATTCAGTTTATTTTGTTAATCTAAGAATTTTGAGTAAATTTGCTTTCAGTATTGAGTAAATTATTTCAAGATGTACGAACGTCCTTATTTGAAACAGGTTAAATCAAGAATAGAAGAGCCGCGAAAGTTCATTCAGGTAATCCTTGGCCCTCGCCAGGTTGGTAAAACCACTATGGTGAACCAATTGTTATCTCAGTTATCCATCTCGTATGTATCTGAGTCTGCTGATGCTGTTGCAGCAACTAACTCGGCTTGGTTGATGCAAGCTTGGGAGACGGCTCGACTAAAAATGAAAGCCTCCGGCGCTTCGGAATATCTCCTTGTGATTGATGAGATACAAAAGCTTGATAACTGGAGTGAAGTTGTCAAACAGCAATGGGATAAAGATACTCGCGAGCAAGTAAATATCAAGGTTATCCTGCTTGGGTCTTCCCGCCTCCTTATTCAGAAAGGATTAACGGAATCGCTGGCTGGACGTTTCGAGACATTCTATCTCGGACATTGGTCGTTTGCTGAAATGGAAGCCGCTTTTGGCTGGTCAATTGAGCAATATATTTATTTCGGAGGATATCCCGGTTCTTCATCATTGATTAATGATGAAGAACGCTGGAAAAGCTACATAAAAGATTCTCTTATAGAGACCAGTATTTCCAAAGACATCCTGATGCTGACCCGCGTGGATAAACCCGCATTGTTGAAACGGCTATTTGAACTTGGCTGCCTGTATTCAGGACAGATTCTGTCATATACCAAAATTACTGGACAGCTACAGGATGCGGGTAATACGACGACTTTGGCGAACTACCTCAAATTATTATCTGATTGTGGCTTGTTAGGTGGATTAGAGAAATATGCCGGTAGTGTAATCCGGCAACGATCATCCAGTCCGAAGTTCCAAGTATATAATAACGCATTATTAACATCGCAAGATGACGAAACCTATTCATCTGCCATTGTAAACCCAAAGCTGTGGGGCAGATTGGTTGAATCGTCAGTAGGCGCCCATTTGCTTAATCATTCGGTTTCCGAACGGTATAATCTCCATTACTGGCGAGAGGGAAATAATGAGGTAGATTTCATACTTGAAAAAGGCAATAAAGTAATTGGGTTGGAAGTAAAAAGCGGTGCCAGCTCAGATAATGCAGGGATGGGAATATTTAATGAGAAGTTTCATCCCGATAAGATGCTTTTGGTCGGCACAGGAGGGATTCCTTATGAGGAGTTTCTGAAAATTAATCCGAAAGAGTTGTTTTGATAAATAAGTTGTGATATGAGAATATTTAAAATTCAAGTCGAGAATTACAGACTTCTCAAAAACTTTTCTATTGATTTAGAAGATGAATTATCCTTAGTGATAGGCAAGAACAATACTGGCAAAACATCCATATTGTCTGTGCTTGATAAGTTTTTAAATCAATCGGAAAAGAATAAATTCTATTTCGATGACTTCAACATTAACTTTAAGAAAGAAGTTCAAGGCTTGATAGAGGGCGATACTATTGATGAAAATGACTATGAGGAAAAAGGCATTAAATTGAAATTATTTATCCAATATACAGAAACATGTAACTTAGAGAACGTTAGTAGGGTTATGATGGACTTAGACCCTGAAAATAATTACATTGTACTGGGATTTGAATATCTTCTGTCTTTTGAGAAATTAATAGAAGTCCGAAAAGATTATCGGGAGTTTACCGCTAACGAATCATTTAAACAAAGTGAGAACGAAGAGTATAAGCCAAAATCTTTATATGATTTTCTGCGAAAAAATCATGATAAATATTTCAAAATATGCAAAAAGTCCATTGAGATAGACAAAGATACTCAAACCGTTAATGAGAGGAATTTTATCAACTTAGACAAGGAGTTGATAAGTATTAAAGATATCATTAACTTCAAATATATCAGCGCACGTAGAGAGGTTGCAAATAAGGAAATAGATAAAACGCTATCTACACAAACATCAAAGATATACGAGAAAACAGAAACAAGCCCTGACCAAAACAAGGCTGTTGAAGATTTTAAAGATAGACTTAGTGAAACAGATGAGCATTTGAGTAAAATTTATGTGGATTTATTTGATGCCATCATAAAAAAGGTAGGTGATTTTGGCGGTATAAAACCCAATGAATCAGAAATAGAGATTATCTCAAATTTACAGCATCGAGAATTGCTGAAAGGAAATACCACCGTTGTATATTAAGCATGATGACGACAATAAGTTGCCCGAACATTACAACGGCATAGGGTACATGAACCTAATTTGCATGATATTCGAGATAGAAATCCTCATTCAAGAATTTAAGAGGGAAAAGGAGAAAAAAACTGCCGATATAAATCTATTGTTTATTGAAGAACCCGAAGCACATACACATCCTCAAATGCAATATATATTCATTAAAAATATAAAGAAACTGCTAAAGGAGGGTATCCAAAGAGAGGATGGCGAAAAAAGAAAATTGCAATACATAGTAAGTACCCATTCTTCTCATATTGTTGCAGACAGTGATTTTGATGACATCAAATACCTAAAAAAAGAAGATGGTAATAGTGTTGTCGCAAAGAATCTAAAGGAATTGAAAAAAGAATATGATGAGAACACTACTCAATATCAATTCTTGACGCAATATCTGACCATTAGCAGAGCGGAAATCTTTTTTGCTGAAAAAGCAGTTTTGATTGAAGGCGACACGGAAAGGATGTTGATACCTACCATAATGAAGAAAATTGATATTGAAGAAGAAGCAAAACATCGAGCAAATAACACAAAGGATGATTGTCTTCCGTTGCTTTCTCAAAACGTTTCTATAGTTGAAGTAGGGGCGTATTCTCAAATATTCGACAAATTCATAGAGTTTTTGGGAATAAAAACGCTTGTTATTACTGACCTTGATGCTGTGGGAAATAATGGTAAAAGATGTGAAGTCGCACAAGGCGTTTCATACTCAAACGATGCAATATCGCATTATTTCAATAGCCCCGCTTTAGCCAGTTTAAAAGGCTATTCTTTACAGGATAAATTATTTAACAATATAAATGGGAATTGGGTAAATCAACCGAATGGAAAACTATGTGTAGTGTACCAAACTGACGAGAATGGATATAACGCACGAAGTTTTGAGGATGCTTTTATTCATCTAAACAGAGATTTTGTAAAAGATAATAAGGCGAATTTCAGGGGACTACAAAATAGAGAAGATTTTGATGTCGATGCCAATATTGAGGAAATAATAAATGATGCCCACGAAAAGGGAATTTGTCTTTTTGATGAAAAACTGGAGAAATTTCAGGCCGAAAAAGCGTATATCTTCAATCGAGTAAAGGATGTTAAGTATAGTGAGTTTCAAAAATTGTTTGATTATTTGGAAGGGAAGACACCTTTTTCAACACAGCATAAAACAAAAGGTACGGAGTTCGATAATGTCTTGGTCATTTTGGATAATGGTAATTGGAATAACTACAATTTTGAAAATCTTTTTTTAGGTGGAGGAACACAAAGTGTTTTAGAACGAACGCAAAAGATTTTCTATGTGTGTTGTACGAGGGCAAAAGAGAATCTTGCTGTGTTTTATCACAACCCAAGTCAAAATGTTATAAATCAAGCAAAAGTGTGGTTTGAGAAAGAAAATGTTTTCTCAATAGACTAGTAATACACCGAAGTTAATATTAACAATAAATAGTTTTTTCTAACTCGTCTATGCTCATGGACTACCAAAAATTGGAAATACAATTAAAAAGCGCTCCGAGTCTCAAATTATTGCGATCTCGGAACGCACCGCTCATTTTATCCTTTTTATATTCCCAATTTAAAGAACAAGGCGAAATTAGTATCTCAAATGAAAAGCTGGTAAGTCAATTAGCATGGTACTTGGAAGAACTGAATTATTCAGATGAAGACGATGACCTGACATCGTTTGGAACGGACAATTACGAAAGAGCCAAAAAATATATTGAGTCATGGACAAATGATAATTTCCTGCGGAATTACATGGACGACACAGAAAAGACAATTTATAATGTCTTAACTCAACACACTGAACGTGTTTTCCAAATGTTAGATTTATTGCAGGAACGAAAGTTTGTCGGAACAGAATCAAAATTCAAAGATATTTTTAACAAACTGAAAGAATTAGTCGACAACAATACCGAAGACCCGAAAAAGAAAATAGAAGAGCTTGAAGAGCGAAAAAAAAAGATTGATGAAGAAATTCGTCGAATACGACGGGATGGAAATGTCGTAAAATTTGAAGACTATCAAATACAATCCCGTTTTGAAGATATTTCCCGATTAACAAACGAGTTGATTGGTGATTTTAAGGAAGTAGAGGATATTTTCAAAATGATTACAAGAGATATCTACGAAAAGCAAAGCCAATACGACTTGTCTAAAGGAAAAATATTGCATTATACTTTCGATGCCCTGGATACGCTCAAAGAGAGCGATCAGGGGAAAAGTTTTTATGCTTTCTGGAGCTTTTTGATTGACGAAGACAGTCAGGATACCTTGAAAATATTGATTAAACAGGTTTCGGATATTTTAGAAGACAGGGGTATTGAATACAATAATCGCAACCTGAAACGAATTAAAACCATTTTGTTCCAATCGGGCAGAAAGGTTCTGGACAGCAATAATTTATTGGCAGAAAAAATAACACGTGTTATCGCAGATAAGCATTTATTGGAAAGTCGGAAAATAAGAGAAACGATAGCGGAGATTAAACAAATTTCTCTTCGCCTGATTGAGCATAAAATTCCTGAAGATTATGGCATCGAAATAGAATTGGGAGCAAAGATAGATATGCCGATGGAACGAAAACTGGGAGAGGAAAAGAGTATTCCAGAATTTGATATACTTCCTGAAACATTCAATTCAAAAGCCGATTTAGAAAGCATGAGCAATATTTTCAACCCTGACTCTATCAATATAAAAGAATTGATTGGAAATATAAACTCATTATTGATTGAAAAACAGCAAGTAACACTTGGTCAAGTAATAGAAAAATATCCGATTAGTAAAGGCCTAAGCGAACTCATTGGCTATATTTCTCTGATTAACTTTTCTGAAAAGTATTTCGTAAATGAAGAAATTTCAGACTTATTGCTTTTTGATATTGAGAAAAATAAATATCTGAAAATACCTCAAATAATATATTGTCGATAATGGAAAATATAGATGCCGGAATTCTGCCTTACGCTCCTGTGATAGTAAAACTTTTGCAAGGTACTGTTTATTCAGAAGATAAAGTATGGGATGAATTAATTCTGAATCAAATTCAGATTGATCGCTTTTTTCGACAAATAGGAGTAGAACTTATCGTTGAAGAAAAAGACGGATACGCATTTTTAAGACAAAATGAAGACGAAGAAGGGAAAACGATTGGACTAATTCGACGGATGCCTTTGACATACGAGCAAACATTGCTTTGTGTGTTGCTTCGGGAATGGATGGATGAATTTGAAATAACTGATACGGAAACACGGAATTTGTATATTACCCACAGGCAATTCAGAGAACGAATTGAGATGTTTTTTAAAGAGAAATCAAATCAAGCTAAATTGTTGAGAAATTTAGACACTTTGATAAAAGACATGCTAAATCTGGATTTTCTTAAAAAAATAGAAGAAACTCCTTATCCCGATGAGAGAAAATATGAAGTTCGCCGTATTATCAAATCGAAAATTACAGCCGACAAATTAGTTGAATTCAAACAAAAACTAACCGATTATGAATCACAATTATAGTTTGTTTAGCGCCCAATCGTCGGAAGCAGGTTATCGACTTCAGCGGGTTGAAATATTCAACTGGGGCGTATTTGATAAACAAATATTCAGTATATCTCCGGAAGGAAACACCAGCCTGTTGACAGGAGCTAATGGAGCAGGCAAAACAACTTATTTGGAAGCAATCCTGACTCTTTTGGTGCCGGAACGGCGTATGCGTCGTTACAATCAGGCATCAGGAGCAAATACAAAAGATGAACGGTCGGAAGAATCGTATGTATTAGGAGAAATCGGCGAAATAGAAAATGAACAAACAAGAGAAACTCAACGTCTGCGTCCCGATAAGACAAAAACTTATTCTATCATTTTAGCTATATTTCGAAACGAAGAACGATTTATAACGCTTGCTCAAACCCGATGGTTTGTAGGCTCAGAAATGAAGCGTAATTTTGTTATATCACACAAGGAACTATCTATCGAAAAGGATTTTACGCCCTTTGATGCCAATGGGCTATGGAAAAAACGTTTGAGACAGAAGTATCCCAAGTATGGAACCAAAGAGTTAGTAGAACTTTTTGATTCTCCCGGGAAATATGCAGAATCAATGCGACGTTTTTTCGGTATGCGTTCAGAAAAAGCATCCATCCTTTTCAGTCAAACAGTAGGGCTGAAAGTGCTTGGTAATCTGGACGATTTTATTCGGAAAAATATGTTGGAGGAAACGAACATTGAAGATGAGTTCTCCTCATTAAAAGAAGGATTTCAATCGTTGGTAAAGGCACATAATCAAATCTTAAAAGCAGAAGCACAATTAAAGTTATTAAATCCTATTATTGAAAAGGAGAAAGAATTGCAATTGTTGAATCAAAAACAGCATGAATTTGATGAATTACAAGAAATAACTCCTATCTATTTTACTACACGGAAACAAGATTTATTGGAAAAAGAAATTGAGAAACAGGAGCAGGAACTGAACGATTATGACTTGAAGATAAAAGATTCAACAGATATTATTCAGCAAAAGGAAGATGATAAAATAACATTAAATATTGAAATTGAGAGAGATCAGGTTGGGAGTCGTATCAAAGAGTTAGAAAAAAACATTATAGCTCAAACTAAAGAAAAAGAACGCAGGGAAGGATTATTGAATAAATACAACAATCTTATTCGTAAAATTAATTTACAAGAAAATCCGGACGAGAAATATTTCAATACTCAATTAGAAACGATAAAAAGTCTAAAACAAACATTAGAACAAGATGCTACAAAAGCCCAACGTTCTTGGATATTGGAAGAAGAAAAAGTAAAGCTACTCAATAATGATTATGCTGAAAAAGCTACTGAATTAGAAACTCTTCGCAAACAGAAAAATAATATCACAGGGCGAGTGGCGGAAATTCGTCAGGAAATTTTGCAGGTAACAGGAGCTACAGAAACAGAAATTCCATTTGTAGGAGAATTACTTCAAATAAAAAACAATGCAAAAAATAAATGGGAGTTTGCAATTGAAAAAATATTGCACCACTTTGCTCTACAACTGATAGTTCCCGAGCAGTTTTATCATCAGGTAAACCAATATGTCAATGATAATAACCTGAAAGGACGAATTGTTTACCAACGAATAAAAGAAGAAAACTTTTTGAATCAGTTTGTTCCTGATGTTCAAGACAGCCTGCTTTCTAAAATGGAACTCAATAAACAGTCGGAATATGCCGATTGGTTGGAAAATCAGATACGAACCCACTTTGATTATGTTTGTACCGATGATTTAAGTCTGTTTAGAACCTATAAACGAGCTTTGACATCCTCCGGGTTAATAAAAAACGACAGAAGGCATGAAAAAGATGACCGTTCAAAAGTATTTGATAAATCTCATTTTGTTTTAGGTTGGGATAATAAAGATAAAATCAAGATTACGCAAAAAGTCCTTTCCGATATTGACATGGAAATTAAGACCGCTGAGAAGCAAATTAAAACCTATGAGCGTCAATACGACCGTATGAATAAAGAAAAAGAAATTACTATCAGATTGTCTGAATTTGAAAAATTTCAAGAAATTAACTGGCAAGAGATTGTGGTTTCTATTCAAAAAATCACAGAAGAAAAAGAAGCATTGATAAAAACCAATAATCGGGTTGAAACGCTCAAGCAACAATTGGATAAATTAATGACTGAACTGAAAATATTGAATGAAAATTTAGATGATTTAAAATCAACCCGAACGCTCATTAATAACAAATATGTCAATAATCGGGAAGAATTGACAGCTTGCAAGCAACTTTTGTCGGACTTTTCTGATATGAATTTTGCACAACAATTTTCATTTTTCGAATCGCATTTTGAACTATCAAAACAACTTGTATTATTGACTTTTGAATCAATTCAAAACAAGATAAAAGAAAAATTACTCGAAGATATAAATGAGAATAATGACAAAATAAGGTCTTCTGAAAATAAATTAGCTGAATGCTTAATTGAATTTAAAAAACCAAACCAAGAACTTCGGGAAAAATTTCCCGATTGGGAAAGTGATACGGATAAGTTATCCTTGAATCTGGAATTTATTTCCGATTATATTGAATTATATAATCGCATTAAAAATGAACAATTATATGAATACAAGGAACGATTCAAAAAGTATCTCAACAATGACATGATTGACCGGATGACCAAATTTCATGCACATTTGGAAACACAGGAAGAGAACATTAGAGAGAATATTGAGGCTTTGAATAATTCTTTAGAAAAAATCAATTTTCGACCGAATCCTGAAACCTATATCTTTTTGGATATAAAAAGAGATAATTCAGAGAAAATCCGCCAATTCAGGTTGAATCTTAAAGAATGGAAACCCAATATGGCTGAATATCTGATTACAAAAGATGATCAAATTCTGGAGAACAGTTTTCTGAAAATAAAATCTTTGATAGAAGCCCTTTCAAACAATGAATATGAACGCCGATATGTTACCGATGTCAGAAATTGGTTAAATTTCAGCGCTAAAGAGTTACGCAGAGAAGATAAAAGTATATATAGAACCTATGATAGTACGGGGAAACTTTCAGGAGGAGAAAAAGCCCAATTGACATATACCATTTTAGGCTCTGCAATTGCTTATCAATTCGGAATCAGTCAAACAGGCCGGAACACAAATTCTTTTCGTTTTATTTGTATTGATGAATCATTCAGCAATCAAGATGCCGAAAAAGCAAATTATTTAATGCAACTTTGCAAACAGTTACATTTACAACTGTTATGTGTTACTCCTGAAGATAAAACGGGGATTATTGAACCATATATTTCTGCTGTTCATTTTGTAAAAAGAGAAAATAACCGGAATGCGGTTATTTATGATCTACCTATTTTGCAATTTCAAGCAGAAAGACAAAAATACATTGCCGAACATCATGATAACAGTTTCTGAAATAAAGAAGAAAGCAAACACTTTGTATAAAGAGTATCTGCAATCAATTGTAGAAGCGAATCAAAGTTTCTTTCCAAGGCAAATTCGCTCTAATAAAAAACCATCGGACGATTTTGTTAAAATGAAAGAAGAGCTAAATGAATTGATTTCTTGCTCTACAGATCGGAAATCGTATGGATACTCTATCCATTACGAAACAATTAATACCAAGAAACATGGCTTACAGAGCTTGCCTCAATCTATCACGTTTGAATGCGAAGAGAATTATTTAAAATTTATCGGAAGAGAAAAAGAAGTTGCTCTGTTTAAGAGGAATGTATCGCAAATTACTTCTGAATTTCCTCAACTCCATCATTGGTGTCAAAACAATCCAGCTGCAATTACCGCTAATTCCGAAAAATGGTATGATATACTCAAAGTCTGTAGATACTTTACTTCCAATCCCAATCCTGACTTATATATACGACAATTACCGATTGAAATTCACACAAAATTTATAGAAGAAAACAAGGTTATTATTCAATCATTATTGAATATATTGATTCATAATCATATTCAAAATCAAAATGAAAGAGTTTTCGAAAAACGATTTGGCTTAAAATACAAGCCGGTACAAATCAGGATTAGGATATTAGACCATGATATTGCAAATCAATATCTTCACGGATTAACTGATATCTCTATCACAGAAGAGGAATTGATTTCTCTTGATTTTCACTGCTCAAAGGTTTATATCACAGAAAATGAAATGAACTTCCTCACATTGCCGGCGATTGAACATGCTATTGCTATATTTGGGAAAGGATTTGCAATCAATGCTTTGAAAAATGTGAGTTGGCTACAATCAAAATCTATTTTTTATTGGGGAGATATTGATATTCATGGTTTTCAGATATTATCTCAATTAAGGGGATATTTTCCAAATACAAAATCCATAATGATGAATATGAATACTTATGAAGAATTTAAAGAAATGAGTGTAGAAAATAAGGTTGCTAATCCTCCCATGTTATCAAATCTTGATGAAAATGAAATTTGTATGTATGAATTTCTAAAAGAAAATGGTCGAAGATTAGAACAAGAAAAAATCACTTATTTGTATAGTGTGAAATTTTTAGGATGATAAGAATATTGTAATATAATTGTGAACCAGATTAGAAATCTGTATCTTTGTGTCCAAAGTCGTTCTTTGTGTAGTATGAAAAATCGGCGAATAAAATGAGATTAGCTCGTTTCCAAATCGTTATCTGTCAAGAATTATATTCTTGTAATCTGCTCGTCTTCAGCCGGAAAGATAAAATGCTGTGTCTTGCTACATGGAATGACAAAATTTTATCTATCCCGCACAAGTCGGCAATCTCCTTGAGGTAGGCGTTCATTTTTTGATTGATGATAACAGGCAGTAACTTTTCATTCGACAGCGTTTTTTTATACTTATCAATAATCATTTTCGGTATTTCCAATAGTGGAACTCTGTATGTTACATCTGTTTTAACCCGTTTACCGATTATCCATAAATTCTCATCAAAGGATGTACGAATATTATTTTCTCTCAAGTTGAAAACATCAATATAGGCCAATCCGGTAAAACAGGAAAAAACAAAAAGATCCCGGACTGGTTCCAGTCGTTTGACAGAAAACTTTTTTTGCATAATGCCTTCAAGTTCCTGTTCGCTTAGAAATGCCCTCTCAGTCTTTTCCGTATGATACTGGTAATTGGCATAAGGATCGGCATGAATCCAACCGTTACTTTTGGCGGTAAGGATAATTGTCCTAAGCCTTTGCATGAATTGCACGGTTGTGTTTTGTTTACAACTGTGAATCGTCTTCAAATAAATTTCAAAATCACAAAGGAAGGAATGGTTAATCTCTTTTATGTTGATGTCCGAGACATTGAATTTGTATTTCATGAAGTCTTTGAGCCTCGTACTTGTCCGTTGATATTTTTGGAGAGTATCACGGCCTACTCCTTTTCCGATTTGTAGTTCCAGGTTCTTAATGTGTTCAGTAAACAACCCCAATAAGGTTTCGTTATGGGTCTGAAATCCTAAAAAGGCATTCCTCACTTTTTCGGCTGTTACTGAAGCTTCCCTGTCTGATATATCCCGGTAATGTTGAGTAATAGAGGCTCTGAAATTATCCAGTAAGCCATTCAGCTGTTGTGAGGCTGCCGATTTTCCGGTGGCCCGTCCGGCTTTGGGATTCCACTCTGCCGGATTGACTTCGCATTTCAAACTAAATTGGGCGATTTCACTGTTTAGCGTTATTCTTGCCATGACAGGGGCTTTCCCGTTACTTTTTACGGCGTTCTTTTTGATGTAAAAAAGAATCTTAAATGTACTTCGTCGCATGATGCTTCATTTTTTAAGTTACAAAATTAGTTTTCTGTTTCTTCAAATGCTGCATTTCTGCTACGCCAAATAGCTACAAATCAACGCCTTATTGCGACAATTGTTACCTGTTTTGATTTTTAGGAAACAGGTAATGATTTGGTAACGGAACGCTGTCCGTTTTTGGCTTTTTGATGGCTTCGGGATGGAACAGGATGGAAAGCAAAAAGCCTGTAAAACGCTTATTTTACAGGCTTTTTGTATTGTTTGTCGCTTGATTGGCAGCGACTTGGCGGAGAGAGAGGGATTCGAACCCCCGGAAGCTCTCACTTCAACGGTTTTCAAGACCGCCGCGATCGACCACTCTGCCATCTCTCCTAAATGCTTCTTAAAAGCATACTTTTCTTCAAAAGCGTTGCAAAGATATGAAAAAAATGAAATACGGAAAGCGAATGATGAAAAAAGTTTCGTATTATTGTTCTATTTTTGAATATTCACGGAATCACAGCAATCTCAAACTCGCAAAATGAAACTTATTTATCTCTTTCACAGCGGATTTGTTATAGAGGCAAACGGCTGCATAGTTATACTGGATTATTACAGGGATGCCAACAAAGTAGTCCACGACATCATTGCTCAATATACGGGCAAAATCTATGTCCTGAGCAGCCATTCGCACCCCGACCACTTTAGTGCGGAGATATTGAGCTGGAAAAAGAAAAACAGTCGGGTGCAGTATATTTTTTCCAACGATATTCTCGATGCCGGTTTGGTGGCGAAAGATGCGGCTGTTTATTTGGCCAAGTCCGAAACATATTCCGATAATCTGTTATATATCAAGGCGTTTGGTTCGACTGATCTGGGTGTCTCATTCTTGATAAATCTGGAGGGGAAAGCTATTTTTCATGCAGGAGACCTCAATAATTGGCATTGGAATGAGGAATCTACTGCCGGGGAGATTCGTGAAGCAGAAAGTTTTTATCTGGACGAATTAAGCGCTTTGACCAATGAAATTAAGCAGCTGGATTTGGCCATGTTTCCGGTCGATCCGCGTTTGGGAAAAGATTACACGAAAGGGGCGGAGCAGTTTGTTCAGGCCCTGAAAGTGGATTTATTCGCACCCATGCACTTTGGCGAAGAATACCAAAAAGCCAATGCCTTTAAAACTCAGGCGGAAGAAGAGGGATGCGCTTTCTTTGAAATAACGGCGAAAGGTCAGAGTGTGGATTTTTAGCCTAAAGTGCTTATAAAAAATTAGTTACAATACTTATCAACAAGAATATCTCTTGTAGGATTGTTATAACAATAAGCATAAGGCGAAATATTATAATACTTCTCCGCCAGCGGATCCACAGTAGTAAACCTCCCAACCGCAGGATCCACCTGCCGTGCCGAATAGTCATACAAATTCAGCCCGTGCATGGTATCAAACTCCTTGCCGTTGTACTTGTAGGCCTGGACGTTTTGACCGGTGATGCCAGTATAAAATGGCATCCCGAATGGGTAGTAATCCGTTTGCTGGACGATGCTTGAGACTGCTCCCGTGGAGTGCACTATCCTGTTATTTCCCTGATGGTCTTTGGTGTAGGAATAAAACTTATTCGCTGCCGGGTCGTAATAGCCGTTATCCGTAAGTATTTTTTTCTGAACGCCATTTTCATACACCACACTTCCCACATAATCAGTAACTTTCGTCTGGGTCAACGCCGATTCGTTCACTCCAGAACCTATCACCGGTGTTGTCTGGAAATTGGGATTATACCGCTGTGTAAGCCGCAATTTCTGACCTGCCGCCGAATAGATATACTCGTTCCGCGCCTCAGCCACGGGACTGACTATATCTATCTGCTGCGGCAAATTTAGTGAATTATATCGGATTTCCATCCTTATTCTTTCTTATGAAAATATTTACGATAATCTGGTCGTTTCTTATTTATTATCTTACCTAACACATAATATTGCTTTTCATTCTTTCGATATAAATATAAAGAATCATTATTGACTGGTTTATAAATTGAATCTCCTACACTAAGATGGTGGAGCAGCCCTCCTCGTCTTCCATAATCATCATTCCATGTTCCGGTCGACAAACTGAACTTATCTCCATTTGACAACTCAAACGAATAAGTCCCTGCCCAATTTAGATTTAGAAAACGACGAATTATTTTACCTTTAAACTCTCTAGGTAAACCAACTATATAAGGATACATTTTATCATCTTCATTTCTTCTTTTATTTATGACATCCATAAATGGCTCTTTCAAAAAGAAGAACCCTAAAATAAAAAAGATCAAAGTTATTATGCGCAAGATTATTTTCCATTTTATTTCCATAACTGAATATTTATTTGGTAAAAAAATCCACGACTTTGTCAATTACTTGATTAATTATCCTAGAACCAAGCGTTTCAGTCGTTAGAGTTACTCCGGCAGAAGCTCCACCAACTGGTCCATCCGTTATTCCTGCGGTAATACCGACGCCACTCGTGGTAATAGTTGCACCACTCTTATCTGTTGCCGTTGACAGCGAAACCTCTGCACTACCTACTCCCCCACCAATACCAGCAGATGCAGTAAAACCAGCTCCGGTTGGTGAATCTCTATCAAATTTATTCGGATCGCTTGAATGAATCATACCGACACTTACCCCAACACTAAGTTCAGTAGTGCCTGCGCCAAGCATTACAGTATCATATACTCTAACCCGTCCTGCCTCCTCACCTTGAAGGAACAAAACAGCAGATGTAGTTACTTTCGCTGACCCGCCAAAAGCAGCTTGTCCCCCAACTGCTAGTGTTAACGCAGTCGGTTTTGCTGCATCTACTGCTATATCCTGGGCCATTTGCTGATACGGCGTAATAGGATTCATTAAAAACATGTCCCCCATTGACGCAACACCTTGCTTGCCATCAGGGTCTATGTATTTAATAGGATTATTATAGCAATAAGCATAAGGCGAAATATTATAATACTTCTCACACAGCGGATCCACAGTAGTAAACCTCCCCACAGCAGGATCCACCTGCCGTGCCGAATAGTCATACAAATTCAGCCCGTGCATGATATCAAACTCCTTGCCGTTGTACTTGTAGGCCTGGACGCTTTGACCGGTGATGCCAGTATAAAACGGCATCCCGAACGGGTAGTAATCCGTTTGCTGGACGATGCTTGAGACTGCTCCCGTGGAGTGCACTATCCTGTTATTTCCCTGATGGTCTTTAGTGTAGGAGTAAAACTTATTCGCTGCCGGGTCGTAATAGCCGTTATCCGTAAGTATTTTTTTCTGAACGCCATTTTCATACACCACACTTCCCACATAATCAGTAACTTTCGTCTGGGTCAACGCCGATTCGTTCACTCCAGAACCTATCACCGGTGTTGTCTGGAAATTGGGATTATACCGCTGTGTAAGCCGCAATTTCTGCCCTGCTACCGAGTAGATATACTCGTTCCGCGCTTCCGCCACGGGGCTGACTATATCTATCTGCTGTGGCAAATTTAGTGAATTATATCGGATTTCCGTTATGCCTTTGTTTAAATCTTGGGTCATGGCGCCATTGAAACTAATTCGTAGTCGGCACGGATTGGGAAATCCGCGCCAGCAGGGAAATTAGACTTGTTTATACTTTTAAAGTATTTTAATTGGATGAATCACCTCCTACAAGTTCCTGAAAGATTACTTCATTTACCTCTGTTATTTTATAGAACAGAACAGCCTTTTTTCTATATGTAGCACCCACTAACCGCATTTCAATAGCATCTCTTTTTGTATCAATGCCATTTATTTGCTCATGAATAAAAACATCTATGCAGATAATACCTAACTTATATTCACTTTCTGTCTCTTTTATCTCATTACGAAAAGTCCTTTCATATAAATCAATAAGCATATTTGGATCAGGGTATTCATCTTTTATTTCGTGTTCTAATGAATAAATAATACCCTCATTATCCATTATCATTGCAAAAGGATGAAATCCTTTCATTTCTTTAAGAAATGCGTTTAGAAATCCTTTTGTTTCGTTGATTATCCGTAATTCATCATCAATTAATTCCATCTATTCCAATTCTTTAACTTTAATTGTTTTATTGACTTTTGTATTGTCTTGAGGCATTGTAGATATAGGACTACTTCCACTGCTGTATCTTGTAACGTTAAATCCAGCCTCTTGCAAAGGTTTACTCAGATTAGCACCCCTGTTTATATGTAATTGGGGTATCTGACCATTTTCTGTCGAAAATTCTTTTTGTATTCTTAACTGTTTCGTGAAAGATTGTGTAGCGCCATCTTTTAAATATTTTATTTCTTTTGTTCCTCCATCTTTTATAGCATCAGGAACAGAAGTCGACTCTTTCCCTGTCTTGGGGTCAATACGAGTGATGGACTCCGTATTTTTCTCTAACCCCAATTTTTGTAATTGTTCTGTTTCTGTTTGCCTTCCTGCATTAATCCTTTCCAAATTAATGGTCGGTTTACTTCCTGTGCTTTCCGATGCCTTTGAACCAACTTCTGTGGCTGTTCGTGTTCCAGCTTTGAGGGCTTCTCCACCTCCAGTCCTCATTCCTACTTTAACAAGATCTGCGGCCCCTAATAGTGGTGTATTTGAGCCTGCTAAAACAGGGGGAAGCATTATCTGTTTCCCATCAGGGTCAATATATTTCACCGGATTATTAGCACAATACGCATAAGGCGAAATATTATAATACTTCTCCGCCAGCGGATCCACAGTAGTAAACCGCCCCACAGCAGGATCCACCTGCCTGGCCGAATAATCATACAAATTCAGCCCGTGCATGATATCAAACTCCTTGCCGTTGTACTTGTAGGCCTGGACGCTTTGACCGGTGATGCCAGTATAAAACGGCATCCCGAACGGGTAGTAATCCGTTTGCTGGACGATGCTTGAGACTGCTCCCGTGGAGTGCACTATCCTGTTATTTCCCTGATGGTCTTTGGTGTAGGAGTAAAACTTATTCGCTGCCGGGTCGTAATAGCCGTTATCCGTAAGTATTTTTTTCTGAACGCCATTTTCATACACCACACTTCCCACATAATCAGTTACTTTCGTCTGGGTCAACGCCGATTCGTTCACTCCCGAACCTATCACCGGTGTTGTCTGGAAATTGGGATTATACCGCTGTGTAAGCCGCAATTTCTGCCCTGCCGCCGAGTAGATATATTCGTTCCGCGCCTCTGCCACCGGACTGACTATATCTATCTGCCGGGGCAAATTTAATGAATTATATCGGATTTCCGATATGCCTTTGTTTAAATCTTGCGTCATCGCGCCGTTGGCGTTGTAGGCATACTCGGTAGTTATATTGACGTAATTCTTAAAATCGGACGAAGTACTCAGGGTAATGTTTGGAGCCGTATCGTGTACTTTCTTTAACTGGTTACCGTTATAGGTCAGCGTCAAGTTGTCGATGTAGTCGCGCACCATCCGCGTTATATTGCCATTTTTGTCGTATTCGTACCAGCCGCTAAAATTGGCATAGTATTCGTTTATGCCATTACCATCGGCATCGTAGCCTCCGTCGCTGAAAGTCAGGTAAGCTAGGCGCGAAAGTCCATCATATTCGTACCAGTAATTTCCCTGCTTGTTGTTGTTTCGCCAAGTGTTGTGTATTATATTGCCGTTAAAGCTGTAACTAAGATTCTGCTGAAACAGCGGATTCGAGATGGATGTTATCCACGAGCGGATATTATACTGGTAATTGGTTATTATCCCTCCGGTCGTTGTTGTTGTGATAAGCCGCCCCAACTCATTGTAGGTAATCACTTTTGTGAAACTGGCGCTTCCTACAGCCGAAACTTTTTGTTTCAAGCGTCCGGCATGGTCGTAGGTATGAGTCTGCTTTATTGTCCGGGAAGTTTTTCCGGGCGCAGCATGTCGGTGGTCGATAATAAGCGGCTGGCCGGCAAAGTTATAAGTCGCATATTCCTTTTCGATTCCGCCCAAGTGGTTGGTCGATTTGGTTTGGATCAGCCGTCCGCGGTAATCGTAATAGTAGGCCGTGTAAATAAACCCGTCCGAACCGTCGAGCAAGGCGGTAATTGTCCCCGTCAGCAAGCCCTTGGCGGCGGTTTGGTCGGTATCCGAGCCGTGCCGGGTATTGTAAGGGGACAGATTTTCGTAAGTTAAAGAACTGAATTCCGGCAAAGAAAGGAAATTGTAGTTGTCGTAATAATTGACGGTATGTACCTTGCAATTGTTCCAACTGAAGCCAAGTCCCGACATGTGGATACCGAAATGATAAGGCCAGCCTGCCTCAAACGTACCGCTTACCACCCCCGTGATGGTTGGATTCTCGCTCTCACCCACAAAAACAAGCCTGCCCAATGCATCACACACGTTAATCGTCCACCGTCCCGGCGTGCCATCACCCTCCGGTGCAGGTTGGAGGCGTTGCTCGCCATCCTGCGAAAATATCAACCGGTTGGCATCATCGTATCTATATTCCACCCAGTCGCAACCCGGCAGGCGTTTTTTTACGCAACGCTTGCGTTCGTCGTACTTGTAGAGGTAAGCGTATCGCTTCATATTGTCGCTGTCGTCCCCCAAATTGGTTGCACCTGTATTGGCCATCGGGGAGAGTACATAGCACAGGTTGCCATAATCGTCATACACATAGTAAGTATCGTGCGTCTCAAACTCGTTCACCTGGCGGGTAAGTACAACCTGCCCCAGCTTGTCTTTAAATTCGTAAGATTTGTAGCCATTTTCGTCAGTAATTTCGGTTACAAACAAGTGTTCGTTGTAATAATTGCCCGAAGTTACCAGCTCCGTGTCGAGCCCGCTGCCAATGACTCTAAAATACAAGCACGAATTATACAGGTATTTTGTTTTCACATATTTGTTGTTGTTATGCCAGTTCTGCCCCGGCCCGTACTGCTTCACTACGCGGTTCAACGGCGAAGTTTCGTATTCGTTTTTGGAACAGGCTTTTGTATCGCCTGCGTATGCCGTAGCAGACAGGGTTTTAAGCGTATTCAGCGGCACAAAGGCTCCGGTATTGCCTGTCGCAGGAACGGGCAACCAGGTATTCGATTCCCGGCCAAGCGTATCGTACTCCTGGTAGCTAATCAAATCTTTTTGACCGGTTGTCGCTTTTTTCTGCACTGTTTCTACAAGACGACCCAGGCCATCAAAATACTGTATTTGTTCGATGCAGGCAGTTCCCGCATCGTTGGTCATGGTGCGGGTGCGGATGTAATTCTGGTCCTGGCTTTGGGAATGGGCATTCATCAATGAGAATAAAATACCCGCTGCTATTACAAGTAATTTATATTGTGGTTTCATGGTCTTTTAGTTTTTGTAGTTATAATCATAATCTTGGATAACTTTCTTAGTCGTTCCTTCCATAATGTACGTTTCCGTCAATCGCCCCGAGCTGTCGTAGGTATAGTAGGTAGTAAGGCCGCGCGGGTCGGTAGCCGATGTCATCCCTACCAGGGGTTGATAGGTGAAAGTAGAAACCTGGGCATTGGGCAGCGCAGCCCGCAAAGCATTTACTTTTGCCATGTCGGGTACATAAGCATTTGCCAATGCCGTCGGCGTAATCCCCACCAAGGCAGCGGCAACCTGCGCCTCCGTGGCATTCCGTATCTCGGCTACAGGATATTGCCCCTTATAGCTCCATAGATAAACAACCGGTATCTTATCGCTGGCAATCAATGACGACACTTTTCCGTATGCATTGTAATTATAATGAACTTTTTCTTCCATTTCGCCACTAAAGGTTTCTAGCTGATAGATTTTCTCCGGCCGAAACATGTCAGTATATACTTGTTCATATTCTTTGTATTCATTATAAACAGTTTTATTACCTACCTTTTTTACTGTCCTTATAACCGGAGCTATAATATATCTACTTTCCATACTCCCCGATGGATATGTATAGATAGTCGTATCCATATAACCATCACTGCGATTTGAAGAAATATGAGTGAGTTGATTGTATTGATTGTATTCATAATCTTCTGTAGTCGTTATGCAATTTTCGTCATCATCACATAGCGTAACTGTTTTGCTTGTAAGCAACGCCTGTCCGGTTTGATGAAAGTATCCATTAAAATACCAGCCTTCGCCTAAAATACAGTCGTCCCAGTAATCAATAATGAGAAAATCATATGGGTCCCTCACTACACCTAATCCATAGACTTTATGTTTATCGGTAATCTCATATTCATACGTTTCAGAGGAAACCAATCTATCTGATGTGTCAAATGTCTCAATAGATTTAACCAACCCTCTGCCATAGCATCTGCCCCAGTAGCCTCCCCAAAAATAACTTAGTGGAGAACCATAATTAAAGGCAGTATGATCATCAAAATATTCGTTTTGACCAAACCTGTACCATGCGTATGCATACACAGACTCGTTATAGTTCGGATAATCGTTGATGCCGGTAAAACCATATATTTTACTACGAAGTGGATGGCGTTGATGCCATGTCTGATCTGGAATCGACCTCGGGAAAACGTGATAATAAAGTGAACTTCAATAATTTTGGATTGAATGTCGGCGTTAAATATATTTTCAGGAAATAAAGAAACGGTTGATTCCGGTAAATCTGTTTTTGTCAATTCGTGTTTCCTCTATAAAAATCAGCAGAATTAATGTTTTTTTAATCGGGAATAAACAATATTTGTTGAATAAATCTGTTATTTATACAGAGCTATTTTTAATATAACAACCACATAATACTTGCCATGAGTATAGAGGAACTGTATGAGTTATTCTTGAAACATCCACAGGTAACAACCGACTCGCGAAACTGCCCCAAAGGTTCCCTGTTTTTTGCCTTAAAAGGAGCCAGTTTCAACGGGAACGAGTATGCCGCCAAAGCCATTGAAAAGGGATGCAGTTACGCCATTGTGGATGAGGAGAAACAGGCAGATAAAGCAAAAAACATCCTTTTGGTAGAAGATGTGCTGAAAACGCTGCAAAGCTTGGCAAACTACCACCGTAAAAAATTCAGGATACCGGTTATCGGCATCACCGGAACGAACGGTAAAACCACAACAAAAGAGCTTGTTACGGCTGTCCTGAAACAGGAATACAATGTGCTGTCCACAAAAGGGAATCTGAACAACCACATCGGTGTTCCGCTCACATTGCTGGAACTAACCAAGGAACACGAGATAGCAGTTATAGAAATGGGCGCAAACCACATCGGCGAAATTAAAACTCTGGCCGGGATTGCCGACCCCGATTACGGATTAATCACCAATATAGGAACAGCCCACCTCGAAGGATTCGGCTCTTTCGGAAACATCATCAAAACCAAAGCCGAACTATACGACCAGATACGCACCCACAAAGACGGCAAGATTTTTATAGACCACGACAACCCCGTTCTGAACGAAATAGCGGATGGTATGACCAAAATAGAATATGGCGAAACCGAAGGCTTGTTTGTGGTAGGGAAGGTGGTTTCCGGTACGCCCTACCTGAGTTTTGTGTGGCAGTTCTCGCAAAATCCGCATGTGGTGCATACCAGGCTTATTGGCGATTATAATCTCTCGAATGTACTGGCAGCCATTACGGTCGGGAAATATTTCGGCGTAAAATCGTCCTTGGTTTGCAAAGCCCTCGAAGAATACACCCCCACCAACAACCGCTCGCAACTGAAAGAAACAGCCAAAAATCACCTGATAATAGATGCCTACAACGCAAATCCCACAAGCATGTTGGCCGCCCTGACAAATTTCTCGAATATGCAGGTCGATCACAAAGCGCTGATACTGGGCGATATGAGGGAGTTGGGCGAAAACAGCTTGACGGAACACCAAAAGATAACCGACCTGGTAAAAGACAAGCATTTTGACAAAGTGTTTCTGATTGGCGAGAATTTTTGCCAAACCGACAATCCCTATTCCTGCTTTCCCAATTCGGAAGAGTTCAGCGACTACTTGTTAAAGAATAATCCGTTAACAGACAGTTACGTCCTGATAAAAGGATCAAGAGGCATTCAATTGGAAAAATGCATTGATTATTTGTAAATATTGGATGATTTATGAAATTACTTCTTGCAAGTGTTCTTTTATTCACAACAACAGAGACAATTGCCGCGCAGCAGCAAGATTATGTTACTAAAGACAGTACACAACAAACCTTTTCACGGCTTGAAGAGGGATTGTCTCCTGATTTTATGTGTTCTGATTACAATGCTTCCGATCAAATGGATATTTCCGGAAAATTTTCGACGGATAATTCTCAAAAGAGTAAGGTTATACTCCGGTTTTTGGTTCCGACAGCGTTTGTTTCTTATGGTATTGCCTGCAGATTCAATAAATCTTTCCAACAGTTGGACTACAGCACGCACCATGAAGTGAGCGAGCATGTTCATGATAACATTTCTGTTGATGATTATACGCAATTTGCATCCACTGTAGCCGTATTCGGACTGGATATTGCCGGTCTGAAAGCCAAACATAGCTTCAAGGAACGTGTCGTTGTTGCGACCACCTCCCATATTGTCATGCTGGCAACTGTTCATACGATGAAACAATCAATAAATGTGTTACGCCCCGATAAATCGAAGAACAACAGTTTTCCGTCCGGGCATACGGCAACCGCATTTGCAGGAGCGCGTATTTTGCATGAAGAATATGGCGATTATCCGCTTGTTTATACTATGGGTTACCTTGTTGCCGCCGCAACAGGCACATTGCGGGTAGTGAATAAAAGGCATTGGGTCAGCGATGTTATTACAGGCGCCGGAATAGGAATATTGAGCGTGGAGGTCGGCTATATCATGCTGCCTGTTTTTCGGAATATGTTCGGGATAAAAAGTAAAGATAAGCGTATCGTTGTTGTTCCTTCGATAGGTACAAAACAAATAGGGATAGGTGTGGTTTGCAATTTTTGAATGTATTATTAGTATGAAAAGCAGAATAGTTATATTTATATTGTTGTTCACAATAAGTGTTATTCGGTTGGGTGCACAATGTGCGGTGGATAACAAGTATTTTCAGGCCGGTGAAGAACTGACTTATGACCTTTATTTCAAGTACGGACTTGTCAATAAAAAGGCCGGCATATCGACTTTGAAGACAACGGCGGAAAAATATGGTGGTGAATATGCCCTGAAAATGACAATGACTGCCAGATCGGTGGGCTTGGCGAATAAGATATTCCCATTGTCCGATACACTTACATGCTATATGACGCCTGATTTGCGCCCTTTAGCCTACATCAAGCATGCACACGAAGGAGATGAACATTCGTTCGAGAGTGTATCTTACGATTATGCCACTTCGCCGATAACAATCAAAGCTAAGCTTATAAGAAACAATCGTCTTCGTTTTGACGAAACCACCATGTCCGAAAGCTGTATTTACGACATGATGAGTATTGTTTATTATGCTCGCACGCTGGATTATTCGGCTATGAGGAAAGGAAGTAAATCCGGCACGTTGTTTTTGTCGGGGAAAAACAAAGTGAATATGGATATTGAATACCATGGCACGGAAGAGATGGAAGCGAATGATGGGAAAAAATACAATTGTATCAAATTAGCGCTGGTGATAAAGGATAAGGCTTTTGAAGACTCGAAAGAAGCGATGAAAGTGTTCATAACCAACGACAGCAATCGTATTCCTGTTCGTATTGACTCCAAACTGAAAATCGGTTCGACACGTGTCATTCTTAAGAAAATCAAGGGTAATAAATATCCGATTGGGACATTGTAAACCGGTTAGGGCAAACCTTGAAAAATTTTACCGCTTATGCCTTTCGGTAAAGTTGCTGATATGAGCAGAAGATTTCTCCCTTTAGTCGGAAAGACTGTCTCCTTTTTGGGAGAGGGGATGATGGTGAGGAGGTGGCGGCTTCGCCGCCACCTCCTCATCCCTTAAACCGCCAATAGGCGAGTCATTCCGACCAAAGGGAGGAATCTCATTCGTAACAGTAGTACTAAAAAATTTCATGGTTTGCCCTGGCAAACCGGTAGGAGAAGCTAAGCATCACATACCGCCCGATTGTGTTTGTGCGCATATCCGATATAGTTCGAGCTGTTTTCTTCGCCATTGGCAAAGCCTTTGTTCTATAAAAATATTAGTTTTTTTATTGGACACGCTTGTAAATCAGAAACTGTTTAAATTTATTATAATTATTTGATTTTCAGTTGATTAATTGGATATTATTTTGTATCTTTATGATTATCAACCAAATAATTATAAAGGATGAGCAAAACCAATTATCCAACTAACCTA